>NZ_JAUF01000029.1:0-65347 GCF_000585455.1 Microbacterium sp. MRS-1 | reverse complement strand
GGCGGCGGCGGCACCTCTGTTCCCCTCGATCGAGATCGTCGAGACGCATCGCGAGACGAAAGTCGACTCGCCGAGTGGCACGGCGGTGCGCACCGCCGAACTCATCGCCGACGCCCGCGTCGGGGTCGGCCCGGTGGAATCGCCGCATGTCGATCAGCGGGCGCGCGGCCAGCAGGTCGCGAGTGTTCCCATCCATTCGTTGCGCCGGCCGGGCGTCATCGCGAAGCAGGAGACGATCCTGTCGGGGCCGGGGGAGTCGCTGACCATCGTCCACGACACGATCGAGCCGGCGCGCGCGTACGCGCCCGGCATCCGCGTCGCCCTCGCAGCCGCGCGCGACGCGCGCGGGGTCACGATCGGCCTCGACGCGCTCATCGATCTGGGACTCGGTGCGCCGCGCGCCGCCGCGTCGGCGAGCGAGGTCATCGACGAGGGCGCCGCTCCGGGCCAGGTCGCCCGCGTCACCGGGGCATGAAGGCCCGCGCCGGTGTCGCCGTCATGGCGGCGCTGCTCGTCCTCTACATCGTTCTCGTCGCACAGCGCGCGTGGCTGTTGCTGACCTCGGGGCAGATCATCGGCGTCGCGATGGGGGTGGCGCTGCTCGTCCTGCCCGTCATCGCCGGGTGGGCGCTCTGGCGAGAGCTCTCATTCGGGCGCAGTGCCGAGCGACTCGCACGGCGTCTGGAGGCCGAGGGTGCGCTGCCGACCGAGGAGCTGGATGTCCGTGTGAGCGGCCGTCCCGACCGTGCGCAGGCCGACGCCGTGTTCCCGCACTATCGGCACGACGTCGAGGCGCACCCGACCGATTGGCGCGCCTGGTTCCGGCTGGGGCTGGCCTACGACAGCGCCGGTGATCGACGCCGCGCCCGCGAAGCCATTCGGCGGGCGATCACGCTCGAGAAGAAGCCGACGACGCGCTGATCACGCCGGCACCGCGGCGGCCACGGCATCCTCGACCGTCGGGTGCGAGAAGACGAAGCCGGATGCCGTGAGCGCTTCGGGAACCACATTCATGTCGCACGTGAGCAGTCCCTCTGCCGCGTCACGCCCGAGGACCAGCTTCAGCGCCCACTCCGGTACGCGCAGGAGGTAAGGGCGATTCATCCGCCTCGCGAGAGCGAACCCGAGATCGTTGGCGGTCGTGCGCTCGGGTCCTGCGAGGTTGACCGGGCCGACGAGGCCGTTGTCGATGACGTGGCGGATGGCGCGGACCTCGTCGTCGAGAGAGATCAGCGGCCAGACCTGGGTTCCGCGCCCGATGGGGCCCGACAGGCCGAGTTTGGTCAGCAGCAGAAGGGGCTTGAGAACTCCGTCGGCGTGCACGACCGGCGCGGTCCGCAGCAGGGACACGCGGGCACGATCCCCGGCGCCGCGCGTCGCGGCCGTCTCCCACTCGCCGCAGAGGTCTGCGAGGAAGGAGTCTCCGCGGGGCGACGACTCCGTGAAGGTGACTCCCGCCGCCGATGGGTAGTAGCCGACCGCGGACGACGACACGAAGTGCGGGGCATCATCGCCGAGGGCGCGCACGGCTGCCGCCAATGCCTGGGTCGGCGCGATCCGCGACCACACGAGATCGTGCTTGTACCGTCGCGTCCACGGAAAGTGCCCGAGCGTTGCGCCATTGAGCCCGACGACGGCTCGCGCGCCTTCGAGTGCGGCCGCGGGCAGCGGCTGGGTGGCCGGATCCCAGGAGATCTCGTCGGGCGCGGCGCTCACGCGGCGCACGAGGCGCGTCACGGCGACGCCGTCGGCGCGCAGGCTCGCCACGAGAGCGCGGCCGATGAGACCGGAGGCTCCCGCGACGACGACGCGCCCCTCTGCGCGCGATGGGTCGTTCTCAGGCAAGCGTCGCCTCGAGCGTGATCTCGATGCCGGCCAGGGCGGCCGAGACGGGGCAGCCCGTCTTCGCCTCGCCCGCGATGCGGGCGAAGTCCTCGACCGACAGTCCCGGGACCACCGCGTTGACGTTCAAGTGCGAGCCGGTGATGCCGGTGCCCGGGATGAAGGTGACGGATGCCGTGGTCTCGATGCTCTCCGGGGGCGTTCCGTTGCCGGCGAGCGCGTGCGAGAGGGCCATGCTGAAGCACGAGGAGTGCGCCGCGGCGAGTAGCTCCTCCGGCGTCGTGACCGATGAGGAGCCTTCGCTGCGGGCCTTCCAGTCGACGGCGAACGGACCCTGGTTCGAACTCTCCAGGGCGATCTCGCCGGACCCGTCGGTGAGGGAGCCCTTCCAGCTCGTGGACGCTTCGCTCGTGACGCTCATGTGTGCTCCTCGTGTCGGATGCGGGCCGCGTGGCGGCGGTGTGCATCCGAGCCTAGACGGGCCCGTGCCCCCACGGAACCGGTCGGGCTGGCGGCAGGAGCGGCCCCTCAGACGGTGGCGGGGGTGGCGGTGACGCGCCCGAGCTCCAGCTCGATCGCGCTGCGGCTGGGGGTGCCGCCGAAACGGGTCTGGATGACCCCGTCGCGGTCGAGGATCAACGTCGTCGGCGTCTGGAGCACGTGGAAGTGCTTCGCGATGTCGGGACGGTCGGTGAGATCGACGTCCAGGTGCATCACGCCGTCGTGGGTGTCGGCGATCGATCCCAGCACGCGGTGCACGCCGGGGCAGCGCGCGCACATCTGCGTGCTGAACTGCAGCAGGGTGGCCCGCTCGCCGAGGGCGTCGGCTCCGAGGCGTCGCGGTTCCACGACTTCATCGGTCGAGGCGCGGCGGGGACGATTCTGCGTCCACCGCAGGAGCAGTCCGACGGCGAGGGTCACGGCGAGCAGTGCGGTCAGCACGAGCACGGCATCGACGATGTTCACGGTCTGCCACGATACCGCCTCCGGAGGTGCACCGGCTCCGATGACGGGCCGTGCGTAACAGTCCCGGCGTCGGCGGGCGAGGGTAGGGTTGCTGGCGTGAGCGCGGCATCCATCCCCACCCCGTACGAAGACCTCCTCCGCGAGGTGCTCGCCGGCGGCGTGCACAAGGACGATCGCACCGGCACCGGCACGACGAGTGTGTTCGGACGCCAGATCCGTTTCGACCTGTCGCAGGGCTTCCCGCTCATCACGACAAAGCGCGTGCACATGAAGTCGATCGCCTATGAACTGCTCTGGTTCCTGCGAGGTGAGTCGAACGTCTCGTGGCTCCAGCAGCACGGTGTGACCATCTGGGACGAATGGGCGGATGCCGACGGCGAGCTCGGGCCGGTCTACGGAGTGCAGTGGCGCTCGTGGCCGACGCCGTCCGGCGAGCAGATCGATCAGATCTCACAGATCATCGACCAGATCCACGCCAACCCCGACTCGCGCCGGCTCATCGTGTCGGCGTGGAATCCCGCCGACATCCCGCAGATGGCACTCGCTCCCTGCCACGCGTTGTTCCAGTTCTACGTCGCGGACGGCAAGCTGTCGTGCCAGCTGTATCAGCGCAGCGCCGACATGTTTCTCGGTGTGCCGTTCAACATCGCGTCCTACGCGCTGCTGACGATGATGATCGCCCAGCAGACGGGGCTCGAGCCCGGCGATTTCGTGTGGACCGGCGGTGATTGCCACATCTACGACAACCACCTCGAGCAGGTCCGCGAGCAGCTCACGCGGGAGCCGTATCCGTATCCCCGCCTCTCGTTCGCACGGACGCCCGAGTCGATCTTCGACTACACGTACGAGGACATCGTCGTGGAGGGCTATCAGCACCACCCCACGATCCGGGCCGCGGTCGCGGTATGACCCGACTCGGCCTGATCTGGGCCGAGGCGCGCGGCGGCGTCATCGGCAAGGACGGCGCAATGCCGTGGCATGTGCCGGAAGACCTCGCGCACTTCCGCGCGGCGACGATGGGGGATCCGGTCATCATGGGGCGCCGGACGTGGGAGTCCTTCCCGCCCCGGTTCCGGCCCCTTCCGGGTCGCCGGAACATCGTCGTCACGCGCAACGACTCCTGGCAGGACGACGGCGCCGAGCGGGCCGTCTCGCTCGATCAGGCGCTGGAGCTCGTGCACGGGGAAGAATCGGCCTGGGTCATCGGGGGAGCGGGGCTGTTCGCCGAGGCGATCGCGCGCGCCGACGTGCTGGAGGTCACCGAGCTCGATCTCGAGGTCGACGGTGACACGTTCGCCCCCGAGCGGCACGGCTGGAGCGTGGCGCGGGTGGACCCGAAGGACGGATGGTCGGTCTCGCGCACAGGCATCCCCTACCGGTTCCTGACGCTGATCCGACCCTGAGCGGTTCGCACGGCGAGCAGCAGCGACCAGGAGCGACCAGCCGCGACGACAAGAGGGAGCGTGCGATGAGCAGGACAGCGTTGGTGACGGGTGCCAGTTCGGGCCTCGGCGCGGAGTTCGCCCGTCAGCTCGCGGCCCGCGGAGCCGACCTCGTCCTGGTCGCTCGTGACCGTGCCGCACTCCGGGACGTCGCCGAGCGCCTGGGCGCCGACTACCGTGTTCAGGTCGAGGTGCTGGCGGCGGACCTCGTCGCCGATGACGGTCTGGCCGCGGTCGTCGCCCGCGTCGCCGACCGCGATCGGCCGATCGGCATCCTGGTCAACAACGCCGGATTCGGACTCGATCTCGACTTCGCGGCGGGCGACATCACCGACGAGCAGCGTCATCTCGATCTGCACGTGCGCGCGACGATGCACCTGACGCACGCCGCGCTGGGCGCCATGCTCGAGCGGGGACACGGGCGCATCGTCAACGTCGCCTCGGTCGCGGGATTCATGCCTCGCGGAACGTACGGCGCGGTCAAGGCGTGGGTGATCTCCTTCAGCCGGTGGGCCAACGTGGTCTACGCGCCGCGCGGCGTCAGCGGGACGGCGCTCTGCCCCGGCTTCACGCACACGAACTTCCACGAGCGACTGGGACTGCCGCCGGGGCGGGAAGGCATCCCGTCGGTGATGTGGCTCGACGCCGCGGACGTCGTCCGCGAAGGGCTGCGCGACGCTGCGCGGGGCAAGGCCGTCTCGATCCCCTCGGTGCGCTACAAGCTGCTCGTGGCGGCGATGCGTCTGCTGCCGAGCCCCCTGGCCGCCCGTCTGGCCCGCACCGGACGGTGACGGGTCGCACCGGACGGTGACGGAGGTCGGGGATGACGCGCCCGTGGTCTGCTCCGACGGGGTCGCCGCGAGCCGGTAGCCTGGAGGCATGACGCACTCGGGCAATCCCTTCGGACAGGTCCTCGTCGCGCTCGTCACTCCGATGACGGCCGACGGTGAAGTCGACTGGCCCGCCGTCGAGAAGCACATCGACGACGTCATCACCGCCGGAGCCGACGGCATCGTCGTCACCGGCACCACCGGCGAGACGAGCACCCTCACTGATCCCGAGAAGCTGAAGCTCGTCGAGGTCGGAAAGTCCGTCTCCGCCGGCCGGGCGAAGATCATCACCGGCGGCGGCTCGAACGAGACCGCCCACGCGATCGAGCTCTACAAGGCCAGCGAGAAGGCCGGCGCCGACGGCATCATGATCGTCACGCCGTACTACAACAAGCCGACGCAGGCCGGCATCCTGACGCACTTCCGTCTGGTCGCCGACGCCACCGACCTTCCCGTCATCCTCTACGACATCCCCGGTCGCACCGGCGTGCCGATCAAGTACGAGACGATCCTGCGGCTCGCCAACCACCCGAACATCCTTGCGGTCAAGGACGCGAAGGGCGACTTCAGCGAGGTCAGCCGGGTGCTCAACCAGACCGACCTGATGTACTTCTCCGGTGACGATGCGAACGTCCTGCCGCATCTGTCGATCGGCGCGTCGGGCCTGATCGGCGTGACGGCGAACATCACGGCGACGCCCTACCGCGTCATCGTGGATGCCGTGAACCGCGGCGACCTGGCCACCGCCACCGCCGCGCACCAGCAGCTCGAACCGCTCGTCCGCGCCGTCATGACCCATGTGCCCGGCACGGTGAGCGCGAAGTACATCCTGCACGGCCTGGGCCGCATCTCCAGCCCGCGCGTGCGTCTGCCGCTCGTCGGCCCCGAAGAGTGGGAGGCCGCCCTCATCGAGGACGAGCTCGCACTCGTCAAGGGCGTCGACGGGGCCGACTTCTCCAACTTCCGACCCGACCGCAACGCCGCCGCCGGCGGCGCGCTCCCCAAGGTCCACGGCACCACCCGCTGAGCGACCGCGATACCGGTGGATGCCGCGGCATCCACGAAAGGCAGACGATGCCCACGACGTTCTCCGAGCCCCCCGCGCTCGCCCCGCAGACCCTTCGCGTCATCCCGCTCGGCGGGCTGGGCGAGATCGGTCGCAACATGACGGTCTTCGAATACGAGGGCAAGCTCCTCGTCGTCGACTGCGGTGTGCTCTTCCCCGAGGAGCACCAGCCCGGTGTCGACCTCATCCTCCCCGACTTCGAGCCGATCAAGGACCGGCTCGACGACGTCGTGGGCGTCGTGCTCACGCACGGCCACGAGGACCACATCGGCGCGGTGCCCTACCTGCTGCGGTTGAAGAGCGACATTCCCCTCATCGGTTCGAAGCTCACCCTCGCGCTCGTCGAAGCGAAGCTCAAGGAACACCGCATCAAGGCCTACACGCTGACCGTGCAGGAAGGGCAGGAAGAGCAGGTCGGTCCGTTCGACCTCGAGTTCGTCGCCGTCAACCACTCGATCCCCGACGCACTCGCTGTCGCGATCCACACCGACGCCGGTACGGTGCTGGCCACCGGCGACTTCAAGATGGATCAGCTGCCCCTGGACGGCCGCCTCACGGACCTCCGCGCGTTCGCGAGCCTCGGCGAGGACGGCGTGGATCTCTTCCTGGTCGACTCCACGAACGCCGACGTGCCCGGCTTCACCCCCCTCGAGCGGGACATCGGTCCGGTGCTCGACCAGGTGATCGCCAAGGCTCCCCGGCGCGTCATCGTGGCGAGCTTCTCCAGCCACGTCCACCGCGTGCAGCAGGTCATCGACGCGGCCGCGGCGAACGGGCGCCGTCTCGCGTTCCTCGGGCGCTCGATGGTGCGCAACATGACGATCGCCGAGGATCTCGGCTATCTGCGCGTTCCCGACGGCGTGCTGATCGACTACAAGAAGGCGCAGGATCTTCCCGACGACAAGATCGTCTACATGTCGACCGGGTCGCAGGGCGAGCCGATGGCCGTGCTCAGCCGCATGGCGAACCTTGACCACGCGATCGAGCCCGGGCCGGGTGACACGGTCATCCTCGCCTCGAGCCTGATCCCGGGCAACGAGAACGCGGTCTACCGCGTGATCGACGGCCTCACCAAGCTCGGAGCCAACGTGGTGCACAAGGGCAACGCCAAGGTGCACGTGTCGGGTCACGCGGCGGCGGGCGAGCTGCTGTACTGCTACAACATCCTCCAGCCGCGCAACGTCATGCCGGTGCACGGCGAGTACCGTCACCTCATCGCGAACGCGAAGCTCGCGCAGGACACCGGCATCCCCGCGGAGAACACGATCATCGCCGAGAACGGCACCGTCGTCGACCTCAAGGACGGCGTTGCCCGCGTCGTCGGCCAGCTCGATCTCGGCTTCGTCTACGTCGACGGATCGACCGTGGGTGAGATCACCGACGCCGACCTCAAGGATCGCCGGATCCTCGGCGAGGAGGGCTTCATCTCGGTGATCGTCGTCGTCGATGCCGCGACGGGGCGGATCATCACCGGCCCCGAGATCCACGCGCGTGGTTTCGCGGAGGACGACAAGGTGTTCGACGACGTCAAGCCCAAGATCGCCGCGGCCCTCACGGAGGCGGCTCAATCGGGCGTCCGCGACACCCACGCGCTGTCGCAGGTCGTGCGCCGCACGATCGGTCGGTGGGTGAACCAGCGGCTGCGTCGTCGCCCGATGATCGTCCCCCTCGTCATCGAAGCCTGAGCGGTCGCGGCGCAGCGCTACGATCGGCTCCATGCCCGTCAGCTTTCGTGTGCGCCCCGCGACACAGGCCGATGGGGCGTTCCTGGGCGACATGGTCGTCGAAGCGGCGAACTGGCGGCAGGGGGGCGCGCGCCCGCGGCACGAGGTGCTGACGCATCCTGACCACAACCGCTACATCTCGGGGTGGATGCGTCCCGGCGACGCCGGCTTCGTCGCGATCGACGCGCAGGACAGCCCGGTCGGCGCGGCGTGGTATCGGATGCTGCCGCGCAGCGACCCCGGCTTCGGGTACATCGGCACGGGCGTGCCGGAGCTCATCATCGGTGTGAGGCCGCTCTGGCGCGCGCACGGCGTCGGACGCGCCCTGCTCCAGCGACTGTGCGAGCATGCGCGGGCCGAGGGCTACGGCCGCATCAGTCTATCGGTGGAACGGGGCAACTACGCCCAGACGCTCTATCGCAGCGAGGGCTTCGCGCTCACCCAGGCCGGTCACGGTCGCGACACCATGGTCAAGCGATTGCGCTGACGCGGCGGCGCCGCGGATGCCGGGCCCGTCTCGGGCCGCGTCAATCCGCGGATCCGGGCGTCCCTGCGCCTACCGTGGAGTAATGGCACGATCCACGAGCACGCCCACGAACGCCCGCGCGTCCGCGAAGGGCTCATCGACCCGTGCCCGCAAGCCCGCACCGGCTCCCACGAAGTACGTCGACGACACCGACCGCCCGCCGGTCGCCGTCCGCGCCTGGCTCGGCGTCGCGCACGGCGTCGGCGGCATGTTCCGCGCCTTCGGCCTCGAGACGCTCGAGAAGGACCAGCGCCGCGACGGCTTCCCGTTCCTGCTCGTCGTGCTGGCCGCGCTCGGCGCCGTCAACGAATGGTTCTTCATCGGCAACGACGCCGCGACGCAGATCAGCGCCTACACCGTGGGGCTGTTCGTCGGCCGCGTCGCCTTCATCATGCCCGTGCTCCTGCTGGTGCTGGCGGGTTGGCTGTTCCGGCACCCGCCGTCCATCCACGACAACGGGCGCATCGGCATCGGCTTCGGACTGTTCGTGCTCTCGATCGCCGGCTTCTGCCATGTTGCGGGCGGTCGGCCGCAGCCGTCGCAGGGCATGCCGGCGCTCAGCGCCGCGGGCGGTCTGTTCGGGTGGACCATCGGCGAGCCGCTGTCGCTGCTCACGCCGATCGGTGCCTACATCCTCCTGGGTGCGCTGACACTGCTGAGCATTCTCATCCTCACCAAGACCCCGCCCAACCGCATCGGCCGCCGTCTCGGAGACCTGTACGCGTGGATGTTCGGCGCCGAGCGCCCCGACGCGCCCGCGGCCGACGCACCCACGGTCGCCTTCGGCGAGACGGACGATGCCGTGGAGAAGGACCTGCCGTGGTGGCGCCGCAACAAGTCCGGCCGTGAGGAGGATGTCGACGGCCACCTCGGCTCGGACGACCTGACGGCGCTGTTGGACACCAGCGGCGACGGCGGCTTCGAGCAGGCCGTCGCGATGCCGGCCGCTGTTCCGCCGGTCCCGCCGCTTCCGGAGGCGCCGACCGAGATCATCGATCCGGCCGTGATCGCCCACGCCAAGAAGGCCGCGCGTCGCGCCGACACCGGCATCCGCGAGGACAGCGGCGAGATCATCCTCGACGACGGGATCCTCCCGGGTATCTCCGCCCTGGGGGACGACCACGACGGTCAGCCGCCGCAGGCGCCGTATCGCCTTCCGTCGGTGGCCGCACTGGCGCAGGGCGACCCGCCGAAGGCGCGATCGGAGGCGAACGACCGCGTGGTCGCGGCCATCAGAGGCGTCTTCGAGCAGTTCGGTGTCGATGCGCGCGTCACGGGCTTCTCGCGCGGGCCGACGGTGACCCAGTACGAGATCTCACTCGGCCCCGGCGTCAAGGTCGAGCGCATCACCGCGCTCACCAACAACATCGCGTACGCCGTCGCGTCGAACGAGGTGCGCATCCTTGCGCCCATCCCCGGCAAGAGCGCCATCGGTGTCGAGATTCCCAACACCGACCGTGAGATCGTCACCCTGGGCGACGTGCTGCGCTCGCAGGCGGCGACCAGTCAGACGCATCCGATGACGATCGGCGTCGGCAAGGACGTCGGCGGCGGCTACGTCGTCGCGAACCTGGCCAAGATGCCCCACCTGCTCGTGGCCGGTTCCACCGGCTCGGGCAAGTCGAGTTTCGTGAACTCGATGATCACGAGCCTGCTGATGCGCGCCAAGCCCTCCGAGGTGCGCATGGTGCTCATCGACCCCAAGCGCGTCGAGCTCACGAGCTATGCCGGCGTCCCGCACCTGATCACGCCCATCATCACGAACCCGAAGAAGGCCGCGGAGGCGCTGCAGTGGGTCGTGAAGGAGATGGACATGCGGTACGACGACCTCGCGTCGTTCGGCTTCCGTCACATCGACGACTTCAACCGCGCGGTCGTCGCGGGGGAGATCAACCTTCCCGTCGGCAGTGAGCGGGTGCTCAAGCCCTACCCCTATCTGCTCGTGGTGGTGGACGAGCTCGCCGACCTGATGATGGTCGCCCCGCGCGATGTCGAGGACTCGATCGTGCGGATCACCCAGCTCGCCCGCGCGAGCGGCATCCACCTCGTCCTCGCCACGCAGCGGCCCTCCGTCGACGTGGTCACGGGTCTGATCAAGGCGAACGTGCCCTCGCGCCTGGCGTTCGCCGTCACGAGCGTCACCGATTCGCGCGTCATCCTCGACCAGCCCGGTGCCGACCGACTCATCGGCCAGGGCGACGGCCTGTTCCTGCCGATGGGGGCGTCGAAGGCGATCCGCGTGCAGGGCGCGTGGGTGGCGGAGAGCGAGATCGAGAAGGTCGTCACGCACGTCAAGAACCAGGCTCGGCCGGAGTACCGCGCCGATGTCGCCGCGGTCGCCGAGAAGAAGGAGATCGACGCCGACATCGGCGACGACCTCGAGTTGCTGCTGGCGGCGGCCGAGCAGATCATCTCGACGCAATTCGGCTCGACCTCGATGCTGCAGCGCAAGCTCCGCGTCGGCTTCGCGAAGGCCGGTCGTCTCATGGATCTGCTGGAGTCGCGAGAGATCGTCGGCCCCTCGGAGGGGTCGAAGGCTCGCGACGTGCTCGTCACGCCGGATCAGCTGCCCGAGGTGCTCGCCCGCCTGCGCGGCGACGACCCCCCGGCTACCCACGCGGCGCCGGCGAGCGACCCGTACGGGCCGGATGCGGTCGGTGCCCAGTTCGACGGGCTTCCGGTGGTCGATGGCGACGACGGGTCCGAAGACGCGTGGAGCCTCACCGGCCGCGACTGAGCTCGCCTCGGGGCCCGTGCGGACCACCGGCCCCGAGTAGGCTCGCCTCGTGGCGATTCCCCGGCAGCTCCCCAACGCGATCACGATCGTCCGCATCCTGTGCGCGCCGGTCTTCCTCTGGATGCTCCTGGCCGATCAGGGCGGCGACGGCCCGCTGCGGTGGTGGGCAGGTGTGCTGTTCATCGTCGCGATCGCGACGGACGGCATCGACGGCTACCTGGCGCGCACGTACGAGATCGTCACCGACCTCGGCAAGCTCCTCGACCCGATCGCAGACAAGGCTCTGACCGGCTGTGCCTTCGTCGGGCTCTCCCTCCTGGGCGAGCTCCCCTGGGCCGTCACGATCGTTGTTCTCGTCCGCGAGGTCGGCATCACAGTGCATCGCCTCATCGTCGCGAGCAGTCACGTGGTCGCGGCGGCGTGGATGGGCAAGCTGAAGACCGTCGCGCAGGCGGTCGCGCTCTCCCTCGCGCTGCTGCCGCTGTGGAACGTGGTCGGTGAGTGGGTCCACGTCGTGAACACCGCGGCGATGTGGATCGCGGTGGTCCTCACGGTGGCGAGCGGCGTCGACTACGTGGTCACCGAAATCCGTGGAGCCCGAGCCGCCCGCGGCGGCACCGTGACGGGCACGCGTCGATGAGCGCCTCGTCCCGGCGTGGGGGCGCGCACGACGAACATCCGGATGCCGAGGGAGACGACCTCGAGAGCACCCTGGTCTCCGCGGGTCGTCGCAGTAGCGAGCCGGAGCGCCTCGTCGCCCGACTCGCCGACCTCGGCTGGAGCATCGCGGCGGCCGAGTCGTTGACCGGGGGACTGCTTGCCGCCTCCATCGTCTCCGTATCGGGGGCCTCGCGCGTCTTCCGCGGCGGGATCGTCGCCTACGCGACGGACGTGAAGGCGAGCCTGCTGGGCGTCGAACAGCATCTGCTCGACGCGCACGGGCCGGTGCATCCCCGGGTCGCCAGCCAGATGGCGGAGGGCGTGCGCCGCGCGCTCGGACGTGACGGCGTGCCCGCCGACGTGGGCGTGGCGACGACCGGCATCGCGGGCCCGCTGTCACCGGACGGCCAGCCCGTCGGCACGGTGCATATCGCCGTCGCCACTCCGCTGGGCTCACGGGTCGAGTCCGTGCTGATCGACGGCGACCGCGCCGCCATCCGCACCGAGACGGCGGCGCGCGCCGTCCGGCTGGTGCTGGACACGCTCTGAGCCCTCAGATGACGCGGGGAATACCGCTCGTGTCGACGCCGTTACATGACAGCGATTCCCATTCATTACCCAGCACGAGAGGGCTATCGTGACCAGCACGTGGGGTACTGTTGTCCACCCGGGCACCGATACCCGGTGGGAATCTCGAGTAGAGGAGGGGGCCCGAACATGATCCTGGTTCGTCAGGAGATCGGCGAAGTGCTTCGCGACTTCCGCCTGCAGAAGGGTCGTACCCTCCGCCAGGTCGCCGGACGCGCGAGTGTCGCCCTCGGATATCTCAGCGAGGTCGAGCGCGGTCAGAAGGAGGCCTCGAGCGAGATCCTCGCGGCGGTCGCCGAGGCGCTGGACGTTCCGATCTCGACCATCATGCGCGAGGTCGGTGACCGGCTGTCGGTGCTGGAGGGCCTGCAGGTCTTCCCCGACGTGGTTCCCGACGATCTCGCCGGGCTCGAGGACGGCCTCGTCCAGCCCGAGTTGTCGCTGCGCTGACGTGCGGCGCAGCGAGTTCACGCGAGCCGTCGCGGACGAGTTCGGCGCGCGCGCATCGAGCTTGGTCGCCGACCTCGCTCTGCCCGGTGTGGGTCACCGGACCGCCGCCGAAGCCCTCGCCGACGGCGTCGAGCCGCGCGAGATCTGGCTTGCTCTGTGCGACGAGACGGACGTCCCCGCTTCGCGGCGCCACGGCGTCGGACTGATGGAGCCGCGCCGACGCTGATCCGCGACGGACGCGCGGCGTGTCGCGTGATCGAAACTCTGTTCGATGGGCGTAGGCTCCTGCACATGAGGTGACTCGGGACGTTTGTCCACATTCGAGGCCTGTCGCCCACCGATGTCGGAGACCGTCTCTAGCGTGGACACCGTCATCACGACACCTCCGCCTTGTCGCAGCATCCTTCCCGCCGGGAGGGGGCGTGACAGCCTACAGGCGACGGAATCCCGAGGCCGGCAGCGCCGTCCACGGCAGAGCACAAGGAGCACGTCATGCCCTCACCCGCTGACCGCGAGAAGGCCCTCGAGTCGGCCCTCGCCCAGATCGACCGGCAGTTCGGAAAGGGCTCGGTCATGCGACTGGGCAGCGACGACCGTGCCCCCGTCGAAGTCATCCCCACCGGTTCGATCGCCCTCGATGTCGCTCTCGGCGTGGGAGGTCTTCCCCGCGGGCGCATCATCGAGATCTACGGTCCCGAATCCTCGGGTAAGACGACGCTCACGCTCCACGCGATCGCCAACGTGCAGCGCGCCGGCGGCATCGCCGCCTTCATCGACGCCGAACACGCGCTCGACCCCGACTATGCGCAGAAGCTCGGTGTCGACATCGATCAGCTGCTCGTGTCGCAGCCCGACACGGGGGAGCAGGCGCTGGAGATCGCCGACATGCTGGTTCGTTCGGGAGCGATCGATCTGGTCGTCATCGACTCCGTCGCTGCGCTCGTCCCCAAGGCCGAGATCGAAGGCGAGATGGGCGACTCCCACGTCGGCCTGCAGGCTCGCCTCATGTCTCAGGCGCTGCGCAAGCTGACCGGTGGTCTCAATCAGACCAACACGACCATGATCTTCATCAACCAGCTGCGCGAGAAGATCGGCGTGTTCTTCGGCTCACCCGAGACCACCGCCGGCGGAAAGGCGTTGAAGTTCTACGCCTCGGTGCGTCTCGACATCCGTCGCATCGAGACGCTGAAGGACGGCACCGACGCGGTCGGCAACCGGACGCGCGTCAAGGTCGTCAAGAACAAGATGGCGCCGCCGTTCAAGCAGGCCGAGTTCGACATCCTCTACGGCACCGGCATCTCGCGCGAAGGCTCGCTCATCGACTTCGGCGTCGAGCACGCCCTCGTGAAGAAGTCCGGCGCCTGGTACACCTACGACGGTGAGCAGCTCGGTCAGGGCAAGGAGAACGCCCGCAACTTCCTGCTGAAGAACCCCGACATCGCGGCGGAGATCGAAACCAAGATCAAGCAGAAGCTGGGAATCGGTGAGCCGCGCGGTGGGGCCGAGGTCGCGCCTGCCGATGATCTGGCCGCGCGCCGGCCGGCCTGATGACGACGTCGCGACACGGGGACGAGTCCGAGCGGCTCGCCCCCGTGATCCCGCTGTTCGGCGGGGATGCCGCCGACGCACGCGTCTCCTCCGCCTCCGCGAACCAGCCACAGGATGAGGCAGGTCCGCGCGACCCGCAACCCGCGACACCCCCCGTGTTCCCTGGTCCGTCCGGGCGTAGGGGCGGTGTGGGCGATCTCAGCTGGCATCCGACCTGGACGGAGGAGCCCGTCGACGCGGCGTGGGAGGACGACATCGCGACCGTCGTCGACGATGCGGAGGCCGCGCTGATCAAGCGCTTGCGAACGCGCTCCCTGTCCGAACGGGAGGCATCGCGATTCTTGCGCGAACGCGAGCTCGGCGACGCGGCGATCGACCACGTCATCGACCGCATGAGGAGCCTCGGATACCTCGACGACTCGGCACTGGCGGAGCAGCTCGTGCACAGTGGCGTCGAACGAAAGGGACAGGGGCGCGCGATGCTCGTGCAGACCTTGTCGGCCCGCGGCATCCCGCGCGAGGTCATCGACGAGGCACTCGATGCGCTGCCTGACGATGATGCGGACCGTGCTCTCGAGTTCGCGCGGCAGAAGGCCCGGACGATGCGCGACCTCGATCGCGATACGGCGCTGCGGCGGCTCTCGGGCCAACTCGCGCGGCGCGGGTACGGTGCGAGCGCGCTGACCGCAGCGCGGCAGGCCCTCGAAGAACTCGGGCGACCGGTTCGGCGTGCGCCGGCGGGAACCGTGCGCTTCGAGTGAGCCGTTTTCCCGGTGCGCGGGGCCTCGGGTTCGTGCATGGTGACGGATCGTAGAATGAACGCATCATGACTTCTCCGTCCGCCGCCCCCACGCTGATCGCGCCATCGGACGCCGCCGTCGCCGCCGACGGTCGTGCCCGGACCTACGAGGTGCGCACCTTCGGCTGCCAGATGAACGTGCACGATTCCGAGCGACTTTCCGGCTCGTTGGAGAGCGCCGGATACGTGCGAGCGGAGGCGGGCTCCGAGGCCGATGTCGTCGTGATCAACACGTGTGCGGTGCGCGACAACGCCGCCGGCAAGCTGTACGGCACCCTCGGGCATCTGAAGAGTCGCAAGGATCGTCACGAGGGCATGCAGATCGCCGTCGGCGGCTGTATGGCTCAGATGGACAAAGAGGCCGTGCTCGAGAAGGCGCCGTGGGTCGACGTCGTCTTCGGCACCCACAACATGGGCTCGCTGCCCAGCCTCCTCGAGCGGGCGCGCCACAACGGCGATGCAGAACTGGAGATCCTCGAGGCGCTCGAGGTCTTCCCCTCGACCCTGCCGACCAAGCGCGACGCCGTGCACAGCGGCTGGGTCTCGATCTCCGTCGGATGCAACAACACCTGCACCTTCTGCATCGTGCCGAGCCTGCGCGGCAAGGAGAAGGATCGCCGCCCCGGCGACATCCTCAACGAGATCCGGCTCCTCGTCGAGGACGGCGCCGTCGAGGTCACCCTCCTGGGTCAGAACGTCAACAGCTACGGGGTCGAGTTCGGTGACCGTCAGGCGTTCGGCAAGCTGCTGCGTGCCGCCGGGCAGATCCCGGGGCTCGAGCGCATCCGGTTCACCAGTCCGCACCCGGCCGCCTTCACCGATGACGTCATCGATGCCATGGCCGAGACTCCTCAGGTCATGCCGCAGCTGCACATGCCGCTGCAGTCCGGATCCGATCGCGTCCTACGGGCGATGCGGCGCTCCTACCGCAGTGACCGCTTCCTCGACATCCTCGAGCGGGTCCGCGACCGCATCCCGCACGCGGCGATCTCCACCGACATCATCGTCGGCTTCCCCGGTGAGACCGATGAGGATTTCGAGGACACGATGCGCGTCGTCGCGCAGGCACGGTTCGCCAGCGCCTTCACCTTCCAGTACTCGATCCGTGAGGGCACCCCCGCCGCGACGATGCCCGACCAGGTGCCGAAGGCCGTGGTGCAGGAGCGGTACGAGCGGCTCATCGCCCTGCAGGAGCGCATCAGCCTCGAAGAGAACAAGGCCCAGATCGGCCGCGAGCTGCAGGTGCTGGTCTCGACCGGCGAGGGAAAGAAGGATGCCGAGACCCACCGCCTGACCGGCCGCGCCGAAGACAATCGGCTCGTCCACTTCGAGCTGCCTCGGGGCTCGGCCGTTCCGCGCCCCGGAGACGTCGTGACGGTGACCGTGACGCACGCCGCTCCGTTCCACCTGCTCGCCGATAGCCCCGACGGGGCGCCGCTGCGCATTCGGCGCACGCGCGCGGGCGACGCCTGGGATCGCACCCAGGCGGAGTCATGCGGCGTGCCGACATCCTCGGGCGTCGCGGGCGAGACGGACGCACCCCGCACGGTGGCGCTCGGGTTGCCGACGCTCCGCCTCGGGTGACCGGGCGTCTGTGGGGCGTCGTCGGCGCCACGGGCACGGGCAAGTCCGATCTGTCCCTGCGGCTCGCGGAAGCGCTCACCGCCCGCGGTCGCCCGGCGGAGATCGTCAACGCCGACGCCATGCAGCTGTATCGCGGGATGGACATCGGCACCGCCAAGCTGTCGGTCGCCGAGCGCCGCGGCATCCCGCACCATCTCTTCGATGTGCTCGAGGTCACGGATGAGGCCGCGGTCGCCGCGTACCAGGAAGCGGCCCGTACCGTCATCTCAGAGATCTTCCACCGCGGAGCGGACGCCATCCTCGTCGGCGGCTCGGGCCTCTACGTCTCGAGTGTCGTCTACGACTTCCGCTTCCCGCCGCACGACGACATCCTGCGCGCACAGCTGGAAGCGGCTCTCGAAAAGGGCGGCCCCGGGCCGCTCCTGGAGCGTCTGCGCGCACTGGACCCGGCGACCGCCGACCGTATCGATGCGCGCAACGCTCGGCGGATCGTGCGCGCCCTCGAGGTCGCCGTGCAGGGAGACCGCGGTCACGGCGCCGTCCTGCCCGCAGATCCCGTGCTCTGGCACGTGCCGACGACCCTCATCGGTGTGGAGGTCGAGCGTGCAACCCTCGTCGCGCGCCTCGACGAGCGGGTGACCCGCATGTGGCGCGAGGGACTTCTCACCGAAGTCGCAGCCCTCCGCGACCGCGGCCTCGAGCGGGGCGTGACGGCCAGCCGGGCCATCGGCTACGCGCAGGCGTTGGCGCACGTGGCGGGTGAGCTCGATGCGTCCGAGGCCATCGCCCAGACGCAGGCGCTCACCCGACGCTACGCGCGGCGCCAGGTGTCGTGGTTTCGCCGGTATGCCGACGTGCGCTGGGTCGCGCCCGACGTCGACGCGGTCGTCCTGGCAGACTCGGTGGCGTGAGCGAAGTCCGCAAACTCACCGTGCAGCCCGAGCCGCTCCTCGTCGTTCAGTCGGCGTGCTCGGGGGGCCACACGACGCGGAAGCGTTCGAAGACGATCTCGTCCTCCTCCGACCATTCGGCTCCGCGGGCGGCGGCGACGCGCGTCCAGTAGCGGCGGTGCTCGCGCTGCCAGCTCTCCAGCGATCCGTCGTCCTCGCCCTCGTCGGCGGCGAATGCCGCGTCGCCGCTGGTGAAAGGACCCAACCTCAGTTCGGTCGTGCGCATGATGATGCGCGGTGCGCCGGAGCTGTCGCACGCGATCCAGTGCGATCCGATGCGCGGCACGAGATCGCCCCGAGCGACGAAGTCGGCCACGAGCTCTGCCGTCGCTCGTTTCCGCCCCGACAGCACGATGTCGAGGAGTTCGTCGGCGAGCCGGGCGTTGTCACCGAAGTGCTCGACGGTGTACTCGCCCCCGGCGAGCACCGCTTCGGGCCGCGCGGCGCGGTAGGCCTCCCACATCGCGGCCGCAGCATCGCTGTCGAGGGGGAGCGCGTGAGAGGAGAGAGCGGGTTCTGCCACCCTCAGATCCTGCCACGTCGCTCGCGCGCGGCCGGCCGGGCCTCGGGCTGTGGACCGTAGACTGACCGGGTGGCAGAGTCGATCGCATTCACCAAGGGTCACGGCACGGGCAACGACTTCGTGATCGTCCCGGACGACGAGGGCGTCCTCGACCTGTCGGCCGACCAGATCGCCGCGCTCTGCGACCGCCGCTTCGGCATCGGCGGCGACGGCATCCTGCGGGTCGTCCGCAGCGCCCGCATCCGTGAGGGCGAGGCGATGACGGATGCCGAGTGGTTCATGGACTACCGCAACGCCGACGGCTCCGCCGCCGAGATGTGCGGCAACGGCATCCGCGTCTTCGCGAAGTACCTCGTCGACACCGGTCGCGCCGACATCGACGCCGCACCGCTGCGCATCGGCACGCGCGCCGGCATCAAGACCCTCACCCGCAGCGACCCCGGGTTCGAGGTCGACCTCGGCGTCTTCGCCATCGACGGCGAGACCGTCGTCAAGGCGCGGGGACTCGACGTCGCCCGCCCCGGCCAAGGCGTCGACGTCGGCAACCCGCACGTCGTCGTGGCGCTCTCCAGCGCGGGTGAGCTCGAGGAGCTCGACCTCACGGTGCAGCCGTTGCTGCATCCGGAGCCGGTCGCCGGGGCGAACGTGGAGTTCGTGGTGCCGGCCGATCCGCTCGTCAAGAACGGCGTCGGCAGCATCCGTATGCGGGTCTTCGAGCGCGGGGTGGGTGAGACGCTCTCCTGCGGCACGGGTGTCGCAGCAGCGGCGCTCGCCGTCCGCCATTGGGCCGGACCCGCGGCGCCCGATCGTTGGAGTGTCGAGGTGCCCGGCGGCATCCTCGGCGTCCGCATCGTCGCCGACGCCGACGGCGACCACGTGCTGCTGTCGGGTCCGGCGACCCTCGTCTACTCGGGCGAGGTGCGCCTGGCCTGACGCGCGGTCGATCGCGGGCGACTCAGGGCAGGTCGATCGCGCCGGTCGGCACCGCGCCGTGCCGGCGCACCTTGAGCACGCGGAAGCCGCGTCCGGTCGCCGCACGCGTCACCGAGTATCCGTCGTCGAATGTCGCCGCCAGCCACCGCTGCAGGGAGTCGGACCCGAGGTTGCGCTGCACGACCAGCCACGCGTCGCTGCGTTCGTCCAAGCGCGGCAGCCACGTCTCCAGCAGACCGTGAAGCTCGTTCTTGCCGACGCGGATGGGGGGATTGGATCGGATGCCGCGGAAGCGGACGTCGCCGGGAACGTCCTCGGGGCGCACCGCGTTGATGTTGGTGAGACCCCACTCCTGCGCGTTTCGTCGCACCAGGTCGAGAGCGCGGTCGTTCACGTCCACCGCCCACACCGTGGCGTGCGGCGACTGCACGGCGAGGCTGAGCGCGATCGGCCCCCAGCCGCAGCCGAGGTCGAGCAGGTGGCCGCCCGGAGGGGGCGGCGGAGTATTCGCGAGTAGCACCGCCGTCCCGCCGTCGACGTGGTCGGGGCTGAACACCCCGCCCGCGGTCGTGACCTCGCCGGTGCGCCCGCCGAGGGACACGCGGATGCGACGGAGGTTCTCGGCGCTGGACGGGGAGGCGCTGAAGTAGTGGTCACTCCCCATCCTGCGAGCGTACCGGAGCCACCGGCCTGTGCGGGAGGCTAGACTGCAAGGCTGACCTGGAAGGAATCCATGACCCACACCACCGAGACCACCGACGCGCACGGCGAGGACACGCCGCTCGATCCGGTGGATCGCGTGCTGGCACGTGCCGAGGGCCGCTCCAGCGCGAACGTCTTCGGTGCCGCCCAGGCGCTGCAGGATGCCGCGACCGTCGCCTATGGCGACACCGACGGCGATCAGTGGGACCGTGAGGAGCGCGCGGCGCTGCGCCGCGTGCCGGGTCTGTCCACGGAACTCGAAGACGTCACGGAGGTCGAGTACCGCCAGCTGCGGCTGGAGAACGTCGTGCTCGTCGGGGTGTACCCCCAGGGCTCGCAGGAAGACGCGGAGAACTCCCTGCGCGAGCTCGCCGCGCTCGCCGAGACCGCCGGCGCGGTCGTGCTCGACGGGGTGCTGCAGCGACGTCCGCACCCCGACCCGGCGACCTACATCGGCCGCGGCAAGGCGGCGGAGTTGCGCGACCTCGTCGCCGCGGTCGGCGCCGACACCGTCATCGCCGACACCGAGCTCGCTCCGAGCCAGCGTCGCGCGCTGGAGGACGTCGTCAAGGTCAAGGTCATCGACCGCACCACCGTCATCCTCGACATCTTCAGCCAGCACGCCAAGAGCCGCGAGGGCAAGGCGCAGGTCGAGCTCGCCCAGCTCGAGTACTTGCTTCCGCGACTGCGCGGATGGGGTGAATCGATGAGCCGTCAGGCCGGTGGCCAGGTCGGCGCCGGAGGCGCCGGCATGGGTTCACGCGGACCGGGCGAGACCAAGATCGAGCTCGACCGCCGGCGCATCCGCACGAAGATGGCGCAGCTGCGCAGGCAGCTGCGCGACTTCGCGCCCGCCCGCGAGGCCAAGCGCAGCGAACGCAAGCGCAACACGATCCCGTCCGTCGCGATCGCCGGCTACACCAACGCCGGCAAGTCGAGCCTGCTCAACCGGCTCACGAGCGCCGGCGTGCTCGTGGAGAACGCGCTGTTCGCGACGCTGGACGCGACGGTGCGCCGTGCCCAAGCGGCCGACGGGCGCGTCTACACCCTGACCGACACGGTCGGCTTCGTGCGGAACCTGCCGCACCAGCTCGTCGAGGCGTTCCGCTCCACGCTGGAAGAGGTGGGCGACGCCGACGTGCTGGTACACGTCGTGGACGGCTCCCATCCCGACCCCGCGGCGCAGCTCGCGACCGTACGCGATGTGATGGGCGACGTGGGTGCGCGCTCGACGCGCGAGATCGTCGTCTTCAACAAGGCGGACCTCGTCGACGACGACGCGCGGCTGGTGCTGCGCGGTCTCGAGCCGAGCGCGCTGTTCGTGTCGTCGCGGACGGGGGAGGGCATCGATCAGCTGCGCACCGTCATCGAGGACGCCCTGCCGCTGCCGGCGGTCGAGGTGCGCGCACTCGTGCCGTATGAGCGTGGAGACCTCATCAACGCGGTGCACGAGTCGGGGCACATCGTCTCGACGGCCCACGAGGAGGGCGGTACCGCCGTGCACGCGCACGTCTCGGAGCGGCTCGCGGCGGAGCTCGCGCCCTACGCGCTCTGACGCACGCCTAGCCTGCCGTCAGCTCTATCGCCGGCACGCCGGGCGTCGGAAAGCCGAACACCTGGCCGAGGAAAGCGAGCTCGCTCTCCAGCGCGTGCACGACTGCCTCAGCGCCGCGGAACCCGTGTCCCTCGCCCTCGTAGAGCACGTAGGCGTGCGGGATGCCGCGCGCGGCGAGAGCGTCGCGGATCGCTTCGGCCTGCGACGGAGGCACGACCGCGTCATCCGCACCCTGCAGCAGCAGCACGGGCACGCGGAACCCGTCGATATGCGTCAACGGGGAGCGCTCGATATAGAGCTCCTCGGCCTCCGGCAGGGGCCCGATGAGTCCGTCGAGATACCGTGACTCGAAATCGTGCGTATCGGCGGCCAGGGTTCGGGCGTCGCCGACGCCGTAGCGGGAGATGCCCGCGCGGAACACATCGGTGCGCGCGAGCGCCGCGAGCACCGTCCAGCCGCCTGCCGATCCGCCCTTGATCGCCAGGCGGCCGCCATCGGCGGCGCCGGTGGCGGCAAGGCCGGAGGCGGCTGCCGCGACGTCCGCCACGTCGACGACGCCCCATTGTCCGCGCAGACGCTCCCGGTACGCGCGGCCGTATCCGGTCGAGCCGCCGTAGTTCACCTCCAGTACTCCGATGCCGCGACTCGTGAAGAACAGCGTCTTCGCATCGGCGACGCCGCCCTCGTGGCCGGTCGGTCCGCCGTGCACCAGCACGAGATAGGGCGGGCGCTCTGCATCGGATGCCGCGACACGCGGATGGTGAGGGGGGTGCACGAATGCGTGCACCGTCCCCGTCGGACCCTCCAAGGAGAACGGGCGCGTCTCGGGAAGCCACGCATCGAGATCCTCACCCGCGATCTCCGCACGGTGTCCGACGATGAGGTCGACGTGCACCGTCGCCCCCTCCGCATCGAACTCCACCAGCCAGATGCCGCTCACGCCCGGTGCCATGCCGGAGACCAGCGCCCGGCGGCCGACGACCGCCTCGACGGCGAGGGATGCGGTGGCGGGGATGTCGATCACGGTCTCGGTGCCCGCGGCATCCCGCCAGACGAGCTCATCCGAGCCGTTGGTGCGGACAGCGATCACCCCGCCGTCGGACGTCACACCGAACCAGCGGCTGCCGAGTGACCACAGCGGGCCCCCCGTGTCCGCATCGGCCGGGGCGAGAGGCGCCCGCGGCAGGTCGGCATCCAGGCGTAGGCTCCAGAGGTTCCACCGACCCGTCGCATCGTCCAGGTACAGCAGGTCGTCCTCGTCGGTCCATTCGGGCTGGAGCGCTGCCGTGCTGCCGTCGGTCACGTCGGTCCACTCGACCACGGCGCCGTCCTCGAGACGACCGATACGCAGGGTCGTGCGGTCCCACGGCATGTCGGGATGATTCCAGGCCACCCACGCGAGCCGGTCCCCGCGCGGGGACAGCGCGGGCTGAGCCACGAAATCGCTGCCCGCGACGAGGTCGTTTGCTCCCGCACCGTCGAGGTCGATGCGCACGATCGCTCGCTCGCGGCCGCCGCGCTCGCGGATGCCGAGCAGCATCCCGCCGGTCGCGCGAAGTCCGCCGTAGCGGACATCCGCATCGTCCGTCAGGGGACGAGGGTCCGAGCCGGGCTCCTGCACCCACACCTGCTGGTCGCGGCGTTCGACGAAGAACAGCCGACCGGCATCGTCGACCGCCCACGACCCGCCGCCGTACTCGTGGACGCCGGATCGGGCGTTCCACGGCGCCGGCAGGACGAGGTGCACCGTGCCGGTCGCATCGCGCCGGAACACGGCCGTGCGGCCGGCCTCTTCGGCCACCGACTGCGCCCACCACACCTCGTCGCCCACGAGCGCAGCGCCGTCGACCCGGGGAGAAGCCGAAGAAGCCCACGCGGCGGTGAACGGGGAGGGCCAGGATCCATAAGGGTGCACATCGACCATGGCTGCCACGCTACGCGTGTGCGACCTGCCACGTCGGCAGGCACGTGCCGTCACACGCGGGTGAGGGCACCGCAGTGGCTCTAAAGTGGGGCATCGAGGCCGGGGCCGACCGGCCGCACGACCCCGACCCGAGAGGGAACCGAGCGAAGATGGCCCACGAACCTCGCGTCGGCGCTCCGGCGGCCGCCGTCACGGCCTCGCCGCGGGTACCGTTCTCGTTCGAGATCTACCCTCCGCGCACCCCCGAGCAGCTGCCTGCTCTCTACGAGACCATTCGCGTGCTCGCCGCCGCCGGTCCGCGCTTCATCTCCGTGACGTTCGGAGCGGGCGGCTCGACGACCGACCGCTCGCTCACCGTGCTGACGCACATCCTCCGCGAGACGACCGTTCCGCCCGTCGCGCACGTGACCTGTGTCGGCAGCAGCTACGCCGAAGCCACGACGGTCATCCGCGACTTCCTCGATGCCGGCATCACCCGCTTCCTGGCGCTGCGGGGCGACCCGCCCGTCGGCATCGGCGAGGACGACATCGTGTTCGGCGATCTGGAGTCGGCCGCTCAGCTCGTGCAGCTGATCGGCCGGGTGCAGGCGGAGCGCTCGCCGTATCGGGAGCGGGAGATCCCGGGCGTTCCGGGAGCGGTTCGGGTCATCGACGGCGACCGCGTCCAGATCGCCGTCGCGGCGTTCCCGAACGGTCACCCGCGTTCGCGTCACCGCTACGAGGACATCGACGCACTTCTCGCCAAGCAGGCCGCCGGGGCGACGTCCGCCCTGACACAGCTCTTCTTCCACGCCGACGAGTACCTCGACTTCGTCGAGCGCGCCCGTGCGGCCGGGGTCGTCATCCCGATCGTGCCCGGGATCATGCCCATCACCTCTCCGGGGCGACTGCGCCGAGTGCTCGAGCTCACCGGAGATGCGCGCCCCGACGCTCTCGCCGCGGCGCTCGAGTCGGCTCCGGATGCCGCCGCGCAGCGCGCCGTCGGCCTCGCCCATGCCGCCGACCTCGCGCGGTCCGTTGTCGCCGGCGGCGCCGACGGCATCCACCTCTACGCCTTCAACAACCACGACACCGTTCTGGGCGTGCTGCGCGCCGCAGAGCTGATCTCCGAAGCGAGCCCCTGACGCCGTCCGCTCAGTCGGAGGACTCGTCCGCCGCCGCGCGGCGAAGACCCCAACGACTCCACGCGCGGCGAAGAGCCGCCGCGCGCACGGACTGACCGGCGAGCCACGCGCCGGCGGCGACGGCGAGAGCGATCGCCAGAGCTGCGCCGGTCGCGCCGACCGCCGCCGCCAGCAGCTGGTCGAAGACGGCGGCGGCCGCGGCCGGCGTCAGCGCCGTCCCGGCTGCGGCGGACGACACCGCCGCCCGCCCCGCGGCAGCCGCGATCAGCAGCGCCCCGAGGCACGCCGCCGCCGCGAGTGCGGCCCGCCGCGAGTGCGTTCAGGCGTCGCCGCGCGAGCGCGATCCCGCTGAGGAACAGGATGACGGTAGCGACCGGCATCCACCATCCCACCGTCACGCCGAGCGCATATCCCGTTCGAACGGCGGCGAGGGTGTCTCCGGAGCCGATGACCACGACGTGATCGACGGAGGGGATGAGCGTCGCCCACGCCACGCCCTGCGCGCTCAGACGTTCCTTCACGCCCGCCACCACGGCGCCGACCTGGATGCCGAGTCCGGCCTCGGTCTGCACCACGACGCCGGCGCCATCGGAGGTCGCGGCGAGCGTGAGCGCGCGATGAGACTGCCGGAGAAGCTGTTCCCACAGCGACCCGAAGCCGTCTGAGCGGATCGCGTCGGCGATCGTGTCGTGCACGAGAGTCTGCACGGCGGCGGCGGCAGGCGCTTGCAGTCGCCGCAATGCGTCCGCGGCCCGGTCGCCGACGCCCAGCCCGATGATGCCGTCGACGATCGAGCCGGTGAGGGCGTCGGCGTCGAGCCTCGCGTCCACCGCGTCGGCGGATGCCGCGATCAGCGCGTCCTGCACGGTGGTCGAACGGGCCAGCGGCACAAGCGTCGCGGTGAACGCGTCTTCGTCGACCAGCTGCACCCGCGCCCAGACGCTCAGGATGGACAACGGGAGGCAGACGACGGCCAGGACGATCGCGACGGCCGATGCGAGGGCGCGCGCCCGCGACATGATCAGATCGCGCGCAGGACGGCCACGACGCGACCGAGGACCACCGCGTCGTCGCCGAGGATGGGCTCGAAGGAGGAGTTGCGGGGGAGCAGCCACGTGTGGCCGTCCCGCTGCCGGAAGGTCTTCACCGTCGCTTCGCCGTCGAGCATCGCCGCGACGATGTCGCCGTTGTCCGCGGTCGGCTGCGATCTCACGACGACCCAGTCGCCATCGCAGATGGCGGCGTCGATCATCGACTCGCCGCTGACCTTGAGCATGAACAGGTCGCCCTTGCCGACGAGCTGGCGGGGGAGGGGGAAGATCTCCTCGACCTGCTGGTCTGCCGTGATCGGCACGCCCGCCGCGATGCGCCCCACCAGAGGGACCAGCGCCGCATCGCCCACGGCCGGAGCGAGGTCGGCGGGATTCTCGGCGGCGGCACCCGGCAGGTCGATGAGAACCTCCATCGCGCGCGTCTTGCCGGCGTCGCGGCGGAGGTAGCCGCTCAGCTCCAGCTGGTTGAGCTGATGGGTGACGCTGGACAGCGACTTCAGGCCCACGGCGTCGCCGATCTCGCGCATGCTCGGCGGGTAGCCGTGGCGCGCGATGGAGGTCTGGATCACCTCGAGGATCTTCAGCTGCTTGTCGCTGAGGCTCTTCCGCCTGCGTGTCTGAGGCTTCTCGGCCATGTCGCGCGCTCCTTCGATCGCGTCCCCGGAAGGCAGAGCCTTCGAATGTCGGAGGTTGGTGATGGGGTCGTCTTGTCGAAACCGTATCCGGTTTTCGCACGGTCGGACGGCACGCGTGCGCGTGTCGGATTCGATTCATCTGCGAGAACCGTATCGCTTGACACTCGAACACTATCGAAGATAGATTCGGAACAGAGATTCGCATCCGGCTCTCCCGGCCGAGAGGCGGATGCGAATCTCGACTCGAATCTTCGAGGTGACGCTCTCACCCCCGACGCCGCGGCGCGGGACACGTCTCAAGGAGGAACCCATGACCACGATCGACATCCTCGGCGCCTCGCCCCGCGGCCGTGTCATCGCGGCGGCCCCCGCCACCCGTCTGCGCCTGACGGTTCGTGGTCGCCGGGTGCTCGCCTTCCTCGCCTCGATCCCCGTCATCGTCGCGCTCGGTATCGGCATCGTGTCCGGCGGCGGCGCGCTGGCCTCCAATGAGGGATCCTCGGGAGTCACGTTCACCCACGTCACGGTTCAGCCGGGCGACACGCTCTGGTCGATCGCACGCGCGGTCGCACCTGACGTCGACCCGCGCGACGCCGTCGACGCGATCGTTCGACTCAACGCCTTGGACTCGGGCAGCCTCGATGCCGGACAGAGCATCGCGATCCCGGCCGAGTACTCCGCCGGCCACTGATCAGCCTCGTCCGCTCAACACGGCGACCTCTACGATGGTGAGGGTGAGCGTTCGACTCGATGACCTTCCCCTCAGAGACGACCTGCGCGGCCTGACGCCCTACGGCGCTCCCCAGGCTCCGCTGCCCGTCGCGCTGAACGTCAACGAAAACACGCATCCGGTGCCCGAAGCGGTCGCGGACGACATCCTCGACAGCATCGCCCGTGCGCTCCGGGAGGTGAACCGCTATCCGGATCGCGAGTTCACCGCCGTGCGGGAGGGCTTCGCGGAGTACCTGGGTCATGGCCTGTCGGCCGCGCAGATCTGGGCGGCGAACGGATCGAATGAGGTTTTGCAGCACCTTCTGCAAGCGTTCGCCGGCCCCGGTCGGACGGCCTTCGGTTTCGCACCGACTTACTCGATGTACCCGCTGCTCACTCGTGCCACTGGCGCGACGTACGTGAGCGGGACGCGCGGCGTCGACTACACACTCGCCCCCGAAGACGCGGCCGCTCAGGTCGACCGGGGGCAGCCGGATGTCGTCTTCCTGTGCGCGCCGAACAACCCGACCGGAACGCCACTCGGACTCGATGTGATCGAGGCCGTCTATGACGCCGCACCCGGCATCGTGATCGTCGACGAGGCCTACCAGGAGTTCGCGCCCCGCGATTCCCGGTCGGCGCTGACGCTGCTGCCCGATCGGCCGCGGCTGGTCGTTTCTCGCACGATGAGCAAGGCCTTCGCGTTCGCCGGCGCTCGCGTCGGCTACCTCGCGGCCGACCCCGCCGTCATCGATGCCCTGCGTCTGGTGCGGCTGCCCTACCACCTCAGTGCGCTGACGCAGGCGGCGGCATCGGCCGCGCTGCGTCACGCACCGGCGATGCTCGCGATGGTCGACGAGATCGTCGCTCAGCGCGACCGTATCTCCGCGACACTCGACGCGCTGGGCTACCGCCCCTTCGAGAGCTGGACGAACTTCGTGCTCTTCTCCGGTGTGGAAGATCCTGCGGCGACGTGGCAGGGGCTCTACGAACGCGGCGTTCTGATCCGCGACGTCGGCATCGCCCACAGTCTGCGTGTCACGGCGGGCACCGCGGAGGAGTCGACGGTGTTCCTCGATGCGCTCGCCTCCCTCGGTCCGGGCGGTGCCGGCGCGCACTGACGGTGATCGCGGGGGTAACACGCCGGGCCGGCGCGCGCGCTCTCGGTAGACTCGGCTCATGAGCACCCCGGCCCTCCGCACGGCATCCCTGCGACGCGCGACCAGCGAGTCCACGGTCGAACTCGACCTCGACCTCGACGGCACCGGGCGCAGCAGCATCGACACCACGGTGCCGTTCTTCGACCACCTGCTCACGGCCTTCGCAAAGCACTCGCTCACCGATCTCACCGTGCGCGCCTCGGGAGACACCGACATCGATGCACACCACACCGTCGAAGACACCGCGATCGTCCTGGGGCAGGCGATCCGCCAGGCGCTCGGCGACAAGAGCGGCATCTCGCGCTACGGAGACGCGCTCGTTCCCCTGGACGAGGCGCTGGCCCAGGCTGTGGTCGACATCAGTGGGCGCCCCTATCTCGTCCACACCGGGGAGCCGGTCGGGTTCGAGCACCACCTCATCGGCGGCCACTTCACCGGTTCACTCGTCCGCCACACCTTCGAAGCGCTCGCTTTCAATGCTGGTCTGACGATGCACGTCACGGTGCTCGGCGGACGGGACCCGCATCACGTCGCCGAGGCCGAGTACAAAGCGTTCGCGCGGGCCCTCCGACAGGCGAAGGCGCTCGACCCCCTGGTCCACGGCATCCCCAGTACGAAGGGCGCCCTATGACCGACGCCACCGCAGGGCTCGAGGCCGGTACCCGCATCGAGGAGCGGCCTCTCGTGGCTGTGCTCGACTACGGGTCGGGCAATGTCCACTCCGCGGTGAAGGCTCTCGTCGCCGCGGGTGCCGATGCGCGGCTCACGGCCGATCGTGGTCTGATCCACGACGCCGCAGGTCTGGTCGTCCCCGGCGTCGGAGCCTTCCGGGCCGTGATGGAGTCCCTGCGCGCCACGCGCGGCGACGAGATCATCGAACGTCGTCTCGCCGGAGGTCTGCCGGTGCTGGGCATCTGTGTCGGCATGCAGGTGATGTTCGAGCACGGTGTGGAACGCGGTGACGACACCGAGGGGCTCGGCGAGTGGCCCGGGGCGGTCACCGAACTCGACGCGCCGGTGCTCCCGCACATGGGCTGGAACACGGTGCGGGTGGGCGAAGGCTCGACTCTTTTTCGTGGCCTGGAGCACGAACGGTTCTACTTCGTGCACTCCTACGCCGCGCAGCACTGGTCGCTCGAGGTCACGCGGCCGTTCCGCCAACCCGCCCTCACCTGGTGCGACTACGGCACGCCGTTCCTCGCCGCCGTCGAGAACGGGCCGCTGTCGGCGACGCAGTTCCATCCCGAGAAGAGCGGCGAGGCCGGCATCCGGCTTCTCGCGAACTGGATCTCCTCGCTGCCGCAGGACCTCACCCGCACCCGGTAGTAGTCTCTCTGCTTGTGTGTCCTCGTGTCCGCGCATGGCGGGCACTGAACCCTTCCTGGAGCCATGAACGATTTCGCGTCGACCCCCGAACTGATCCTCCTGCCCGCCGTCGACGTCGCCGACGGCAAGGCGGTACGTCTGACGCAGGGTGAGGCCGGCACCGAGACCAGCTACGGCGATCCCGTCGACGCGGCGTTGGCCTGGGCGCGCGACGGCGCCCAGTGGATCCACCTCGTGGATCTGGATGCCGCCTTCGGGCGCGGCAACAACTCCGCCGTGCTGCGCAAGGTCATCAAGCAGCTCAAGGGCGTGCAGGTGGAGCTGTCCGGAGGAATCCGCGACGATGCGACCTTGGAGGCCGCCCTCGAGTCGGGGGCGAGCCGCATCAACCTGGGCACCGCGGCGCTGGAGAACCCCGAGTGGGCGGCGGATGTGATCGGCCGCTACGGCGACGCGATCGCGGTCGGACTCGATGTGCGTGGAACCACGCTCGCTGCGCGCGGGTGGACGCGCGACGGCGGCGACCTCTGGCAGGTGCTCCAGCGCCTCGAAGACGCCGGGTGCAGCCGTTACGTCGTCACCGACGTCACCAAGGACGGCACGCTGAAGGGCCCGAACCTCGAGCTGCTGCGCGAGGTCACCACCCGCACCGTCAAGCCGGTCGTCGCCTCGGGGGGCATCTCGAACCTCGACGACATCGCGGCCCTGCGCGAGCTCGTTCCGCTCGGCGTCGAAGGCGCGATCGTGGGCAAGGCCCTCTATGCGGGGGCCTTCACCCTCGCCGAGGCGCTGGATGTCGCCGCAGGCTGAGAGTCCCGACGACGCCGCCGCCCACGCCTGCGCCGCGGATTCCGCAGGCGTCCCCTGGGAGGGGCGCTCTTTCGAGCCCAATCCGCACGCCGGCGACGACGGCTCTGCAGACCCTGCGCTGCTGTCGGCGCTGCTGAGCTTCCGCCGGGGCGAGGGTGATGCTCGTGCGGTCGTCGACGCCTACCGGACGGCACGCCTGTTGATCCCGCTGGTCGCCGAGGCCGGCGATGTGGGCGTCGCGCCGTCCGGCCACACCGTCGACAAGACGCAGGAGCTGTCCATCGTGACGGTCGCCGCGCCCGACGGGCGGCGTGTGCTGCCGGTGTTCACCTCGGTGGGCACGATGGCGGCGTGGGATCCGAAAGCGCGACCGGTGCCGGCCGACGGCATCCGTACCGCCTTGGCCGCCGCTGCCGACGATACGGACCTGATCGTGATCGACCCGGCATCCGAGACCGAGTTCGTTCTGCGTCGCCCCGCGGTGTGGGCCCTCGGTCAAGGGCTGGCCTGGGAACCCGCGCACACCTCGCCGGAGGTCTATGCCGGGCTGCAGGACTCGATCGGCTCCGAGCTGGGCGTGCTCGACCTGTCGGTGGCGCCGGGGGATCCGCAGGCGCGTCTGCGCGGCCCGGAACTGATCGTCCGTCTGCAGCTCGTGGATGGGCGCGACCAGTCTCAGCTCGACGCCACCCTGCAGCGGCTGGCGGCGCGGTGGGCCGCCGATGATCGCATTGCGGTGCTGGTCGACTCGCTCACGGTCAAGCTCGTCCGCGGCTGAGCGCCGCGCCGGGTCTCACGTGACGGGTCCGGTCCACTTCTCGCCCGGGCCCTTGCCGATCGGGTCGGGGATGACCGAGGCCTCGCGGAACGCGAGCTGCAGCGAGCGCAGTCCATCGCGCAGTGACCGCGCGTGCATGTCGCTGATCTCCGGCGCTCCGGCCGTGATCAGCCCCGCCAGGGCGTTGATCAGCTTGCGTGCCTCGTCGAGATCCCGCTGCGTCTCGGGATCGTCCGCGAGACCGGTCTTGACGGCGGCCGCGCTCATGAGATGCACTGCGGCCGTCGTGATGACCTCCACCGCCGGCACGTCGGCGATGTCGCGGGTGGCGGCGGCGGAGGCACGCTCCTGTTCCTCCCATCGGGCGAGCCGTTCGGCCTCGTGACGGTCGGGGGAGGAAGGAATCGTGTCCACGTGCTGCTCTCTGCTAGACTGTGCGGGCGCCGGAGTGTTCTGCTCCGGAACGAAAGAGGATCACATCCCACCCGCGCTTGCCGCTCCAGGCTACCGGGTCACGCGCTCCGCCTCGTCCGTCGAGGTTGTCGCACCGAGCAATCGGTGCGGGTGAGGGTGCAGGAACGAAGCCGACGTGCGCGTCGTGCGGGGTGGACGTGACGATCTTCCGCCCGAGACACATCCCTGTGTCCGGTGGCACCCACCCGTACGACTAAGGAGTTCCGCATCAGCGATCCCCGCACCAATGACCGCATTCGCGTTCCCGAGGTCCGCCTCGTCGGACCCGCGGGTGAGCAGGTCGGCGTCGTCCGCATCGAGGTCGCTCTGCGCCTCGCTCAGGAAGCAGATCTCGACCTCGTCGAGGTCGCCCCCAACTCGAAGCCGCCCGTGGTCAAGATCATGGACTACGGCAAGTTCAAGTACGAGGCGGCGCAGAAGGCGAAGGAAGCGCGTCGCAATCAGGCGAACACGGTTCTCAAAGAGGTCCGTTTCCGACTGAAGATCGAAGCGCACGACTACACGACCAAGCTCAAGCGTGCCGAAGGCTTCCTGCAGGCCGGTGACAAGGTCAAGGCCATGATCCTCTTCCGAGGCCGCGAGCAGTCGCGTCCGGAGCAGGGTGTGCGGCTGCTGCGCAAGTTCGCCGAGGACGTCGCCGAGTACGGAACCGTCGAGTCGAACCCCACGATCGACGGACGCAACATGGTCATGGTCATCGCCCCGCACAAGAACAAGTCCGAGGTGAAGACCGAGCAGAACGCCCAGCGTGCTGCGAACAAGGAGGCGGCGCGCCAGGCGCGCGGCACCACGGGCGCCGAGACCGAGGCCGCCCCCGCCGCCGAGCCCGCTCCCGCGGAGTAAGGCCGCCGGCCGGAGGCACAGCCTCCCGGCCCCCAGAGCTCCCGCCCCGCGGGAACCACAACGAAGGATAGAGACATGCCGAAGCAGAAGACCCACTCGGGTGCCAAGAAGCGCTTCAAGGTCACCGGTAGCGGGAAGATCAAGAAGCAGCAGGCGAACCTCCGCCACAACTTCGAAGGCAAGCCCACCAAGCGCACGCGCCGCCTGTCGGCCGACAAGATCCTGGCTCCGGGCGACGCGAAGGTCGCCAAGAAGCTCCTCGGCATCTGAGCGCTGACGCAGACGAGAAAGTAGAAGAAAATGGCTAGAGTCAAGCGGGCCGTCAACGCCCACAAGAAGCGTCGCGTCATCCTCGAGCGCGCATCCGGTTACCGCGGGCAGCGTTCGCGCCTGTACCGCAAGGCCAAGGAGCAGGTCACCCACTCGCTGGTCTACGCGTACCGTGACCGCCGCAAGCGCAAGGGCGACTTCCGCCGCCTGTGGATCCAGCGCATCAACGCCGCGGCCCGTCAGAACGGCATCACCTACAACCGCTTCATCCAGGGCCTCGGCCTGGCGGGCGTGCAGGTCGACCGTCGCATGCTGGCCGAGCTGGCCGTCAACGAGCCGGCCACCTTCGCCTCGCTCGTCGAGACCGCGAAGAAGGCGCTGCCGGCGGACGTGAACGCGCCCAAGGCGTAATCACTGCCCACACAGCACGAGAAGGGGTGTCCTCCGAACGGGGGACGCCCCTTCTTCATTCCCTAGGATGAGATCGTGCTCGAAAATCCTCGTTCTCCCCGTGTGCGCGCCGTCGCCAAGCTGACCAAGCGCAGCGCCCGACAGGAGACCGGGCTGTTCCTGCTGGAGGGACCCCAGGCGGCCCGCGAGGCTCTCGCCTTCCGCCCCGACACCCTCGTCGAGCTCTTCGCCACGCCCACGGCGATGGAGCGACATCAAGACATCCGGGATGCGGCCGCGGACGCAGGCCTGGACATCGTCTTCACGACCGAGGCGGTGCTGGATGCGATGGCCGACACGGTGACCCCGCAGGGGATCGTCGCCGTCGCGCGACAGTCGCCGACGTCACTCAAAGACATCTTCGCCGCATCGCCGACCCTCATCGCGATCTGCGAAGAGGTACGCGATCCGGGCAACCTCGGCACCATCATCCGCGCCGCCGACGCCGCCGGTGCCGATGCCGTCGTGCTGACCGGACGCACGGTCGATCCCTACAACCCCAAGGTCGTGCGCGCCACGACCGGCTCGCTGTTCCACGTGCCCGTCGCCGTCGCCGCGGAGCTGGCGGCCACCGTCGAACGGGCACATGCGGCGGGCCTGCGCATCGTCGCCGCGGACGTCGGGGGAGAGGACTTCCTCGCCCGCCGAGACGCGCTCGCCGCACCCACGGCCTGGCTGTTCGGCAACGAGGCACGGGGCCTGGACGACGATGCGCTGGCGCTCGCCGACCTCTCCCTGCGACTGCCGATCTACGGTCGCGCCGAGTCGCTGAATCTCGCCACCGCGGCGAGCGTCTGCCTGTACGAGACGGCCTTCGCACAGCGCGGCGATCGCTGACGCGAATTGTTCCGGGTCGGTTACGACTCGGTCAAGATCCTGTGCATAAGTTGGTCGTCTTCCACAGGATCTGCCTAGGCTGGCCCGCATGTCGATTCCGAATGCGACCCCGGCGACGTCCAACATCACCGTGCGCCGCGGGGATCCCCTCGTCGTGGTCAGCAACGTCGAGAAGCACTACGGCGACTTCCACGCGCTGAAGAACATCGATATGACGGTCAACCGCGGTGAGGTCGTCGTGGTGATCGGCCCCTCCGGCTCGGGCAAGTCGACGCTCTGCCGCACGATCAACCGCCTCGAAACGATCACGAGCGGCACGATCACCATCGACGGCAAAGAGTTGCCGAAGGAGGGAAAGGCGCTCGCGGCTCTGCGTGCAGACGTGGGCATGGTGTTCCAGTCCTTCAACCTCTTCTCCCACCTCACGATCCTCGAGAACGTCACGCTCGGCCCCATCAAGGTCAAGAAGATGAAGAAGGCGGATGCCGAAGCCGAAGCCAAGGTGCTGCTGGAGCGCGTGGGCGTCGGGCATCAGGCATCCAAGCTGCCGGGACAGCTTTCCGGCGGTCAGCAGCAGCGTGTCGCGATCGCCCGGGCGCTGGCGATGAAGCCCAAGGTCATGCTGTTCGACGAGCCCACCAGTGCGCTCGACCCGGAGATGATCAACGAGGTGCTCGACGTCATGGTCGGTCTCGCCCAGGACGGCATGACGATGATCGTCGTCACGCACGAGATGGGGTTCGCGCGTAAAGCGGCCGATCGAGTGGTCTTCATGGCCGACGGCCAGATCATCGAGCAGGCACGCCCCGACCAGTTCTTCACGGCCCCCACGAGCGACCGGGCGAAGGACTTCCTCTCCAAGCTGATCACGCACTGACCGAGACGTCCGCGCCTGGCACCGGCGCGGTCAACGAGAGATGGATACGAAACAGGAGGATCACATGCTGAAGAAGAACAGAATCGCCGGCAGCATCGCGGGGATCGCCCTCGCCGCGCTCGCCCTCACCGCGTGCAACAGCGGTACGCCCGGCGCGGAGCCGGGCTCCACCGGCGGTGCCTCGGGTGCCGCCGAGAATCCCTGGACGGTCGCCACCGACGTGACGATCGAGGGCAGCCCCACCTTCGACAAGATCAAGAGCTCCGGCACCGTCACCGTCGGCGTCAAGGAGGACCAGCCGGGCCTGGGTTACCTGGACCCGGTGACCAACACGCGCAGCGGCTTCGACGTCGACATCGCGCGCTGGATCGCCGCCTCGCTCGGCGTCGCCGAGGACAAGATCCAGTTCCAGCCGATCGCCTCGGCCAACCGCGAGCAGGCGATCGTGAACGGCGACATCGACTACTACGTCGGGACCTACTCGATCACCGACAAGCGCAAGCAGCAGATCTCGTTCGCCGGGCCGTACTTCATCACCGGACAGGGCCTGCTCGTCGCGGCGGACAACGACAAGATCACGGGCAAGGACTCGCTGACGGCCGACGAGACCGTCTGCTCGGCGACGGGTTCGACCTCGATCCAGCGGATCAAGGAGCAGACCCCCGCCAAGACCAAGGAGTACGACCAGTACTCGGCTTGCGTCGAGGACCTCAAGAACGGTCAGGTGGATGCCGTCACGACCGATGAAGCGATCCTCATCGGGTACGCGGCCCAGGCTCCCGACAAGCTCAAGGTCGTTGGCGAACCGTTCAGCGAGGAGCGCTACGGCGTCGGCATCGCCAAGGGCGACACCGCGCTGCAGACGTTCATCAACACGATGTTCACCGACGGCGGGTCGACCTGGCAGGCGATCTTCGACAAGAACCTCGGCGCCTCCGGTGTGAAGGCGACGCAGCCCCCGGTCGACGCCGCGAGCTGAGCGGGGCCGGCGGCAGCGACGAGTGCGCTGCCGCCGGCATCCGGCACCGAGACGACGACAACGAGAACGACGGAAGGCGGGGCGGTGGAGATCATCACCAACAACCTCGATCTCTGGGGTGAGGCGCTCAGAGGAACGATGGTGCTGTTCATCGGCGGGGGCATTCTCGCGCTGGTGCTCGGTTTCGTCGTCGGTGCCATGCGGGTCTCGCCGATCCCCGCGGCGCGGGCGGTGGGCACGGTCTACGTCAACTGGATCCGCAACACACCTCTGACCCTCGTCATGTTCTTCTTCGCGTTCTGCCTGCCGATCCTGCTGCGTGAGCGCATCGATGCGATCCTGCTGGCGACGATCGCCCTCGGCGTCTACACGGCGACCTACGTCGCCGAAACGCTGCGCTCGGGGATCAATACGGTCCCGGTGGGGCAGGCTGAGGCCGCGCGCGCACTCGGGCTCACGTTCGGTCAGGTGATGACGCTCGTCGTCCTGCCGCAGGCGACGCGCTCGGTCATCCCGCCCATGATGAGCGTGCTCATCGCGCTGTTGAAGAACACGACGGTCGCCGCCGGCTTCTCGGTGCTCAATCTCGGCTCCGTGCGCAGCAACCTCAGCGAGCGCGGCGAGAACCAGCTCGTGACACTTCTGTGGGTCATGGTCATCTTCGTCGCCCTCGTGCTGCTGCTCGCGTGGCTGCAGCGGGCGATGGAGCGCAGATGGAAGGTCGCCCGATGAGTTCCGTCCTCTATGACGTCCCCGGGCCGAAGGCGATCGCCCGCAACCGCGTGCTCGGTGCGGTGACGATCGTCGTGATCGCGGCGGCGGCGGGATGGGTGATCTGGCGCTTCGCCGCCACCGGTCAGTTCGCCGCCGACAAGTGGGAGATCTTCACCTACGGGACGATCTGGCAGCGTCTGCTCGACGGTGCCCTCGCGACGCTCGCCGCCTTCGCGGCGGCGGCGGCGGGTGCGCTCGCGCTGGGGTTGGTCCTCGCAATCGGGCGTCTGTCGGATCGTGCCTGGATACGCACGCCCGTCGGGTGGGTGACCGAGGTTCTCCGCGCGGTTCCGGTGCTCGTGTTCATGATGCTCCTCTATTACGGACTTCCCGTTGTCGGCATCCGCATGGAGCCCTACTGGGCGGTCGTGATCGCGCTCGTCGCCTACAACGGCTCCGTCCTCGCCGAGGTGATCCGTGCCGGCGTCGAGTCGCTGCCGCGCGGCCAGAGCGAGGCCGGCTACGCGATCGGTCTGCGCAAGGCCGGGGTGCTCCGCCTCATCCTGCTGCCCCAAGCGATCCGCGCCATGATGCCCGTGATCGTCGCCCAGCTGGTCGTCACGCTCAAGGACACCGCGCTCGGCTTCATCATCACCTACCCCGAGCTGCTGTACGTCATCAAGCTGCTCGGCTCGAACGCGGTGTACAGCTCACCGCTGATACAGACGGCCATCGTCGGCGGCACGATCTACGTCGCCATGTGCCTGGCGTTGAGCTACGTCGCGTACCGCATCGAGCAGCGCACGAAGCGTCGTCAGCAGCAGCAGGCCGCGGAAGGAGGCGCGCTGCACCACCCGGTGGGCGCAACGACCGACACCCAGTTGATCGGTCTGCAGCAGGCGACCGATCGCGCCACGGGCAACGAGGGCGGCGGAGCGGTCCGCCTGCCCCGCCGACCGCACTGATCGGCGGGGATCAGCGCGGCGGGGATGGTTGCCCGCCCCCCGGTAGACTCCTCTCTTGTGTCTGACGCACCCGAGATCACTCCAGAGAACGTCGATGCCGCTGTCGCGGACGCGCTGTCAGCGGTCGCCGCGGCAGGCTCCACGCTCGAGCTGAAGACCGCTCGTGCCGCTCACGCCGGCGAGGGCTCGCCACTCGCCCAGCTGAACGCCCAGCTACGCCATGTGCCGAACGATCAGAAGGCGGCGTTCGGCAAGCTCGTCGGCCAGGCTCGCGGCCGCCTCGCGCAGGCGCTCGCCGCCCGCGAGGAGGAGCTCGCAGCCGCGGAGTCCGCTGCCCGGCTCGAAGCCGAGCGCGTCGACATCACCGCGATCTCACCGCGAGCGCGTGTCGGGGCCCGGCATCCCGTGTCGCTTCTGCAGGAGGAGATCGCCGACCTGTTCGTCGGCATGGGATGGGAGATCGCCGAGGGGCCCGAGCTCGAGCACGAGTGGTACAACTTCGACGGCCTGAACTTCGACATCGACCACCCGGCGCGCCAGCTGCAGGACACCTTCTTCGTCGATCCGATCGCGCGGCACCTCGTGCTGCGCACGCAGACCAGCCCGGTGCAGATGCGATCGATGCTCGAGCGCGACCTTCCCATCTACGTGCTCTCGCCCGGACGTGTTTACCGCACCGACGAGTTCGATGCGACGCACCTGCCGGCCTTCCACCAGTTCGAGGGCCTCGTCGTCGACAAGGGCATCACGATGGCGAACCTCAAGGGCACGCTGGATCACGCGGCGAAGGTGCTCTTCGGCGCCGAGGCGAAAACGCGTTTTCGCACCAACTACTTCCCCTTCACCGAGCCGTCCGCGGAGCTCGATCTCTGGCATCCCACGTTCAAGGGCGGGCCGCGCTGGATCGAGTGGGGCGGCTGCGGAATGGTCAACCCGAACGTGCTGCGCGCGGCCGGGATCGACCCCGAGGTCTACTCGGGGTTCGCGTTCGGAATGGGCATCGAGCGCACGCTCATGTTCCGCTCGGACGTGCAGGACATGCGTGACATGGCCGAGGGCGATGTCCGCTTCAGCGAGCAGTTCGGAATGGTGGTCTGATGCGCGTCCCTCTGTCGTGGCTGCGTGAGTACGTCGAGCTTCCCCAGGGCGCCACGACCGACGACGTCTTCGCGGCGCTCGTGTCGGTGGGCTTCGAGGAGGAAGAGGCGATCGGCTTCGAGATCAGCGGACCGGTCGTGGTCGGCCAGGTGCTCTCCTTCGAAGCGGAGCCGCAGTCCAACGGCAAGACGATCCGCTGGTGCCAGGTGGACGTCGGCGCGGCGAACGGTGGTGTCCGCGGCATCGTCTGCGGCGCGTCCAACTTCGTCGAAGGGGACAAGGTCGTCGTCTCCCTGCCCGGTGCCACCCTTCCGGGGCCCTTCCCGATCTCCGCGCGCAAGACCTACGGTCACGTCTCGGACGGCATGATCGCCTCGGCCCGCGAGCTCGGGCTGGGTGACGAGCACAACGGCATCCTGCGGCTCGTCGAGCTGGGCCTCGATCCGGAGGTCGGCACCGACGCGATCGCCCTGCTGGGCCTCGACGACGTCGCCGTCGACGTCAACGTCACCCCTGACCGTGGCTACGCCCTGTCGATCCGTGGCATCGCCCGTGAGTACTCGCACGCGACCGGTGCCGCCTTCTCCGACCCCGCCGCCCACGCGTGGGACGACGTCCAGCCCGGCTCCGGATTCGCGATCGTCGTGGACGACCGGGCGCCGGTTCGCGGCCGGGTGGGTGCGAGCGAGTTCGTCGCGCGCGTCGTGCGCGGCGTCGATCCGTCCCGGCCCACGCCGCCGTGGATGGTCGCGAGGCTGGCCCTCGCCGGCATCCGCTCCCTCGGCATCCTGATCGACATCACGAACTACGTCATGCTCGAGCTCGGCAACCCCATCCACGGCTACGACCTCGACCGCCTCCAGGGCGGCATCACGGTGCGTCGCGCCGCCGAGGGCGAGAAGCTCACGACGCTCGACGGCAAGGAGCGCACGCTCAGCGCCGAGGACCTGCTCATCACCGACGATTCCGGCCCGATCGGCCTCGCCGGCGTGATGGGCGGCGGCACGACGGAGATGACGGACGCCACGCGCAACGTCCTCGTCGAGGCGGCGATCTTCGATCCCACCACGATCGCCCGGACGGCCCGTCGCCACAAGCTGCCCTCGGAGGCCTCCCGCCGCTTCGAGCGCGGCGTCGACCCGCTGCTGCCGTTCGTGGCAGCCCGCCGCGTCGCCGACCTCATGGTCGAGCTCGCCGGCGGCACTCTCGATCCGGAGTTCGGCGGTGCGGTGTTCGGCGAGGTCGTCGTCGACGGCATCGAGCTGCCTCACGGGTTCGTCTCGGAGCTGATCGGTGTCGACTACACGGATGCCGAGATCACGAGCGCCCTCGAGATGGTGGGCTGCGAGGTGCTGCCGGGCGAGGAGCTCGACGGCGTGACCGACGGCTGGCACGTCATTCCGCCGACGTGGCGCCCCGACCTCACCGACAAGTGGACGCTCGCCGAGGAAGTGGCCCGCATCCACGGTCTGGAGCGCATCCCGTCGGTGCTGCCCACGCCCCCGTCCGGGCGCGGACTGACACCGGTGCAGAAGGGTCGCCGTCGCGTGGCCAACGCGCTCGCCGCCGCCGGATTCGTGGAGACGCCCTCGTTCCCGTTCTCGACCGCTGAGGCGAACGCTCTGCACGGGTCGGCGTCGGGCGAGCCGATCGCATCGGTCAAGCTCGCGAACCCGCTCGACGGTCAGGCGCCCTACCTGCGCCGTTCACTGATCCCGGGCCTGTTGCAGGTCGCACACCGCAACCAGGCCCGCGGCTTCGGCGATCTCGCCCTGTTCGAGACGGGCCTCGTGTTCACGCCGGAAGAGGGCGTCGCGTACGGCACCGACACCGTGCCGCCGCTGGCGATTCGTCCCGACGACGACACGCTCGCCGCGCTCAACGCCGCGTTGCCGCCGCAGCCGCGCCACGTTGCCGTCCTGCTCACGGGTGACATCGTTGCCAAGCAGCCCGGGAAGCCCCCGATCCCGGTGGATCTGTCGGATGTCCTCGGCGCCGTCCAGACCATCGCCGCAGGGGCGGGCGTGCGTATCGATGTCGCGCAGGGGCAGCGTGCGGCGCTCCACCCCGGCCGCGCCGGAATCCTGACGGTCGACGGCGAGGAGGTGGGCTACGTCGGACAGGTGCTGCCGCAGGTGGCCGCCGACGCCGACCTGCACGGAGCCGTCTACGTCGCCGAGCTCGACCTCGACCTCATCCTGCGCCTCGCGGGTGCGCCCGACGTGGCGCCGTCGCTGTCGGGGTACCCGGCCGCGACGCAGGACGTCTCCCTCGTGGTCGCAGACGACGTCGTCGCGGGAGATGTCGAGTCGGCACTGCGCGAGGGTGCGGGCGCGTTGCTGGAGGCCGTTCGCCTTGTCGACGACTACCGGGGCAGCGGGCTCGTCGAGGGCACCAAGAGCCTCACGTTCGCGCTGCGGTTCCGGGCACCGGACCGCACGCTCACCGCTGCCGAAGCCACGGAGGCCAAGCTGGCCGGCGTGGCGGTGGCCGCCGAGCGTTTCGGGGCGAGCATCCGGGAGTAGTGCGGCATCGGGGTCCGTTCACCGCGACCCCCAATGCCAGGCGGGAACGTCCATGAACCCTTGGCCGACGACGGCCGTGCCGTTCTGATCCTTGCGCAACTCGACGCGAGCCGTCGCCGGGAGTGCCTCGACCAGCTCCCGCGCGTGCGAGACGACGAGCACCTGCGTGTGCTGGGCGGCATGCTGGATCAGCCGGGCGAGGGGTGCGAGCAGCGACACATGCAGGCTCGCCTCCGGCTCGTTGAGCACCAGCAGCGGCGCGGGCCGCGCCGGCAGGAGGGCCGCGCACAACAGGAGATAGCGCAGCGTTCCGTCCGACAGTTCCGCCGCCTCCAGCGGGCGGAGCAGGCCGCTCTGGTGCAGGACCAGACGGAACAGGCCCTCGTTCGCCTGGACCTCCACGCGGGACCCCGGGAAGGCGTCGCGGACGGCCCGGTCCAGGGCGTCGCCGTGGCCGGCATCCACGATCGTCGCCCACGTGGCCGCCAGCGTCGCCCCGTCGTGCGACAGCGTCTGGGTGCGCGTCCCGACCTGCGGCCGGCGCGCGGGAGCCTCGGCATCCACGCGGAAATGGTCGTAGAACCGCCACCCGCCCATCGTGCGCCGCAGCGCCAGTAGCTCGGGCGCGGTATCGCCGTCGGCCAGGTCGGTCACGATGCTCTCGTAGGGCGCGAGACGCTGGTCGAGCTCGGTCCATCCGCCCTCGCGCACACGTGTGCTCTGTCGCCGCCGATCGATCAGCAGCGCCGCGGGTTTGGCCACCGGACCGGCGAAGACCTGCTCGCGCTTGATCTCCGGGTCGCGGGCGAACGGGTTGGCGACGGAAGGGTCGGACTGCGGGATGCCGAGGTCGATGAGGTAGCCGAGCTCGTCGGAGGAGAACCCCAGCCTGAGGGCGATCGGGCCACGGCGCACCGTGCCCTGAGTGCCGCCGTTCTCCGGACCCGCCCACAGGACGGACGGCAGTCCTCCCTCGCGCGCCACGGCACCGATCACCTCGCCGCGCGCTGCGGCGGCGAGAAGGCGCAGTGCGCGGTAGAGGTTGGACTTGCCCGACCCGTTGGGGCCGGTGACCACGGTGAGCCCGCCCAGGGGCACCACGACATCCCGGAGGGAGCGGTAACCGGCGACGGCGAGGGTCTGCAGCATGCGGTCATCGTGCCAGAGCCTTCCGACACCCCGCAGAGGTCGGGCTAGGCTCGGCGGGGATGACTGATACGCAGATGGTGCCCGCCCTGCAGCTTGCAGGCCTCGTGAAGCGCTTCGGCGACAAGACCGCGGTGGGCGGCGTCGACCTGGTCGTTCCCGCCGGATCGTTCTACGGGCTGGTCGGGCCCAACGGGGCCGGAAAGACGACGACACTGTCGATGGCCACCGGCCTGTTGCGACCCGACGCCGGCGGCGCCTGGGTGCACGGCGTCGACGTGTGGGCCGACCCCGTGCGCGCCAAAGCCCTCATCGGCAACCTCGCTGACGGCGTTCGTCTGTTCGATCGACTCACGGGCGAGCAGCTCATCACCTACACGGCGATGATGTTCTCGGTGCCGCGCGATCAGATCGCGCCTCGCGTGGCCGACCTGATCGCTCTGATGGACCTCGGCGAGGCCGTCGGAACGATCGTCGCCGACTACTCCGCCGGCATGACCAAGAAGGTGGCTCTGGCCTGCGCCCTGGTGCACGCGCCGCGTCTGCTCGTGCTCGACGAGCCGTTCGAATCGGTCGACCCCGTCTCCGCCGCCAACATCGAGGACGTCCTGCGCTCCTACACGTCATCGGGCGGCACGATCATCATCTCCAGCCACTCGATGGACCTCGTGCAGCGCATGTGCGACCACGTCGCCGTCATCGCGGCCGGTCGTGTCCTGGCCGCCGGCACCGTCGATGAGGTGCGCGCGGGCGAGAGCCTGCAGGACCGGTTCCTCTCCCTCGTGGGAGGCCGCCACACCTCGGAGGGACCGCAGTGGTTGCGACAGTCCTGAGGCTGAGATACCGCATCCTCGGCAACACCCTCGCGCGTCGTCCCTGGCAGCTGGTCGGCTTCTGCTTCGGCATCCTGTGGGCGCTCGGCATCCTCACCTCCGTGATCGCGGGGCTCGTCGCCGTCGCGGTGTTCCAGGGCCTGGACGGTGCGCGCGCCGTCGCGATCATCGGCGGATCCGCCCTCCTGCTGGGCTGGGTCCTGGGCCCCGTGCTCGTGACAGGCATGGACACGACGGTGGATGCCGACAAGCTCGCCCCGTTCCCGCTCAGCACGCGGCAGATCATGCTGGCCCTCACCGCCACCGGTCTCACCGGCATCCCCGGCATCGCCACCGCGATCGCGGCACTCGCGACGATCGCCCTCTGGGTCCGGTGGCCGCTCGCCGCGGCCATCGCTCTCGTGTGCGTCGCCCTGGCGGTGTTGACGTGCGTCGTCGCGTCCCGGCTCGTGTCCGCGCTCTCGGGCGGCATGGGGGCAAACCGACGCGGGCGGGAGTTCATCGGCACGATCGTGCTCATCCTGCTGATCATGGCCGGCCCGATCGTGACCGGGACCCTCGCCCTCACCTCCACCGCCGACGTCCGCGACCGGATACCGCGGATCGCGGACGTGCTCGGGTGGACGCCCATCGGCGCGGTGTGGGCCGTCCCCGCCGACGTCGCGGCCGGACAGGGGGTGAGCGCCGTGGCCCGTCTGCTCATCGCCGCGGCGACGCTCGCCGCGCTCTGGCTGCTGTGGGCGCGCGCTCTTCGCGGCGCCGTCACGACGCCGCGGCAGCGCGCGGCGAAGGTGGCCCGCTCGGGGGCGCTGGGGCTGTTCGGCCGCATGCCCACCGGCGGCGTCGGCGCGACCTGGGCGCGATCGCTCACGGCGTGGCTGCGCGATCCGCGATACCTCCGCCAACTGCTGATCGTGCCGCTGTTCCCGCTGCTGTTCGCGTTCACGAGCGGTATCGACGGGTTCATGTTCTCGAGCTCGGCGGTGCTCGTCGCTCTCGTGCTGTGCCTCTCCGGCTACACCGACGTCTCCTACGACGGCACCGCTTTCGCCTCGGTGCTCGCGACCGGCATCCGCGGCCGCGACGACCGCCTGGGACGCCTTCTCGGCGCCGCGAGCATCGGCATCCCGCTGATCGTGCTGCTCGCCGTCGTGACCACGGCCGTCGGCGGCCGGCTCGAACACCTGCCCGGCATCCTCGGCGCCTCGCTGGGGCTGGTGCTCGGCGGCTACGGCGTCTCGGCCGTGTCCTCCGCTCTGCTCGTGACGCCGGTCGCCGCCCCCGGCGACAGCCCGTTCAAGAGCGTGCCGGGCCAGACGTTCCTGACCGGTCTGCTCGTGTTCGTCGTGATGGGCGCCTGCCTCGTCATCGGAGCGCCGGCCATCGCGTTCGCCGTCGCCGGGTTCATCACCGGCGCGGCCGTCTGGGGGTGGGTGGCGCTCGTCGTCGGCATCGTCGTCGGCGGGGGCGCCGCGGTCCTGGGGGTGTGGCTCGGCGGCCGGACGCTGGATCGCACCGGTCCTGACCTGCTCCAGCGCATCAGGGCTTTCCCGACGACATGACCGATGTTCTGATCCTCGGCGGGACCGGATGGCTGTCCCGGCGCATCGCGGAGCGCTGGCGGGATGCCGGTGCCGCCGTGACGGTACTCGCCCGCGGCGGCCGCGACGCGCCGGCCGGCACCCGGCTGGTCGTCGCCGATCGGGAGCGCGACGATGCCTACACCGCCGTCGCGGATCGCGAGTGGGACGTGGCGGGCGCCGACGAGTCCGCCGCCCTCGCCGTCGCCGCCGAACCCGGCGACCCGTACGACTACCGGCGCGAGAAGGCCGCCGCCGAGCAGGCCGTGACAGCCGCCCTCGGCCGCCGTGCGGCCGTGGTGCGCCCGGGACTGATCGTCGGCCAGGGTGACCCCACCGATCGCTTCGGCTACGGGGTCGCCCGCCTCGCCGCCGCGGCGGCCGAGCCCGTGCTGATTCCCGACGCACCCGGCGCGCGGGTGCAGGTGATCGACGTCGACGACCTGACCGACTTCGTGGTCGAGGTGGGCGCGGCGCGCTTCACCGGTGCCGTCAATGCCGTCGGCGACAGTCTTCCGCTGGAGGCGGTGCTCGCCATCGCTCGCAGCGTCGCCGGTCACACCGGTGCGCTCGTCCCGGCATCCGCGCCGTGGCTCGTCGCGCACGGCGTGGGGTACTGGGCGGGGGAGCGATCGCTGCCGCTGTGGCTGCCCGACGATGTGCCCGGCTTCGCGACTCGCGCCAATGGCACCTATCGCATTCTCGGCGGACGCCACAGGCCGCTGGAGGACGTGCTGCAGCGCGTGCTCGCCGATGAGCGCGAACGGGGACTGGACCGTCCCCGCTCCGCCGGGCTCACGCGCGCCGACGAGCGCGAGCTCCTCGATGCCCTTGCGCAGTGACGGCATCGATTTGCGGCGACGACGCGCCGCGCGATAGCGTCTCCGCATGCACGCCGCCGCTCCCGTCACCGTTGCCACGGTGCTGCGCGCGCGCCGACGTCAGGACGGCCGCCGACTCTAGGCGACCCCGCGAGCTCCCTGTCGTCGTGACGGGTCGAGTCGCCGGTGTCGCCGCTTCGAGCCCACCGTTTGCCGACTCACGTCACAATAAGGTTGAACAATGACCCTTTCGGTCGCCGTCTCCGGCGCTTCCGGCTATGCCGGCGGCGAGATCCTGCGCCTCCTCGCCGCTCATCCCGACGTCCACATCCGCACCGTCACCGCGCACAGCAACGCCGGCGATGCGCTCATCCAGCATCAGCCCCACCTGCGTTCGCTGGCCGACCTCACCCTGCAGCCGACGACGCCCGAGGTGCTCGCGGGCCACGACGTGGTCTTCCTCGCGCTCCCGCACGGCCAGTCCGGTCAGTACACCGACGCGCTCGCCGACACGCCCCTGGTCATCGACGCCGGTGCCGACCACCGCCTGATCTCGCCGGCGGCGTGGGACGCGTTCTACGGCGGCGCCTTCCACGAGCCGTGGACCTACGGCGTGCCGGAGCTGATCGTCGGCGCGGGCGGGCAGAAGCAGCGTGAGTACCTCGTCGGCGCCTCCCGCATCGCCGCCCCGGGCTGCAACGCCTCCACGGTGGCGCTGAGCCTCGTCCCCGGCGTCGCGGCCGGCGTCATCGACGCCCGCGACATCGTCAGCGTGCTGGCCGTGGGGCCCTCCGGGGCGGGTAAGAGCCTGAAGACGAACCTTCTCGCATCCGAGATCCTCGGCACCGCGAACCCGTATGCCGTCGGCGGAACGCACCGCCACATTCCCGAGATCCAGCAGGCGCTCACGGCGGCCGGCGCTTCCGAGGCCCGCATCTCCTTCACGCCCGTGCTGGTGCCGATGGCTCGCGGCATCCTGGCCACGTCCACCGCGCCGATCGCGGACGGCGTGACGGATGCCGAGATCCGTTCGGCCTGGGAGAGTGCGTACGGCGGCGAGACGTTCGTTCACCTGCTGCCCGAGGGGCAGTTCCCCCGCACGGCGGACGTTCTGGGCGCCAACACCGCCCTCGTCGGACTCGCGGTCGACCGCGCCGCGAACCGCGTCGTCGTCGTGACGGCCGTCGACAACCTCGTCAAGGGCACCGCCGGTGCCGCCATCCAGTCGATGAACATCGCCCTGGGCCTTCCGGAGGCCACGGGCCTGACCGTGAACGGAGTGGCACCGTGAGCGTCACCGCCCCTGCAGGATTCGCCGCCGCCGGCGTCGTGGCCGGTCTCAAATCGACCGGCAGGCCCGACGTCGCCGTCGTCGTCAACCGCGGCCCGCTGAAGGTCGGAGCCGCCGTGTTCACCAGCAATCGTGCCAAGGCCAACCCGATCCTGTGGTCGCAGCAGGCCATTCAGGACGGCACTGTCGAGGCGATCGTGCTCAACTCGGGCGGCGCCAACTGCTTCACCGGGGCGTTCGGCTTCCAGACCACTCATCAGACGGCGGAGAAGGCCGCCGAGCTGCTGAGCATCAGCCCCGGCGACGTGCTCGTGTGCTCCACCGGGCTCATCGGCACGGGCGACGAGGTCTTCCGCGGCAAGGTCCTTGCCGGTACCGAGGCGGCGATCTCCGCCCTCTCGGACGACGGCGGCGACCACGCGGCGCGCGCCATCATGACGACCGACACCGTACCCAAGACCGCTGTCTTCGCCGGTGACGGGTGGACCATCGGGGCGATGGCGAAGGGTGCGGGGATGCTCGCTCCGGGCCTTGCCACGATGCTCGTGGTCATCACGACCGACGCGGTGCTGTCGGCCGACGAGGCGGATGCGCATCTGCGCGCCGCCACCCGGGTGAGCTTCGACCGGCTCGACTCCGACGGCTGCATGTCGACCAACGATCAGGTGACGCTGATGGTCAGTGGCGCGAGCGGCGTGACGCCCGACGCGGACGCGTTCCGTGCGGCTCTCGTCGAGGTGTGCACGAGTCTCGCTCGGCAGCTGCAGGCCGACGCCGAGGGCGCCAGTCACGACATCACCATCCGCGTCGTGGGCGCGGCATCCGAGGACGACGCCGTCGAGGTGGGCCGCTCGGTCGCACGCAACAACCTCTTCAAGGCCGCGATCTTCGGAAACGACCCCAACTGGGGCCGCGTGCTGGCCGCGATCGGCACGACGCAGGCGGCCTTCGACCCGTACGCCGTGGACGTGAGCTTCAACGGGGTGCGGCTGTGCAGCGCCGGCGCCCCCGACCGTCCCCGCGAGGAGGTCGACCTCACGCCGCGCGCGACCGACGTGCTCATCGACCTCAAGGAGGGCGACGCGGCGGCGACGATCTTCACGAACGACCTGACGCACGACTACGTCCACGAGAACAGCGCGTACAGCTCATGACCGAGAAGATCCAGCACACCACCCCTGAAGAGGCCGCCGAGAAGGCCGCCGTCCTCATCGAGTCCCTGCCGTGGCTGCAGCGCTTCCGCGACCAGATCATCGTCATCAAGTACGGCGGCAACGCGATGGTGTCCGAAGAGCTGCAGGACGCGTTCGCGCAGGACATCGCCTACCTGCGGTTCGTCGGTGTCAAGCCGGTCGTCGTGCACGGCGGAGGCCCGCAGATCTCGCAGATGCTCGATCGGCTCGCCATCCCCAGCGAGTTCAAGGGCGGATACCGGGTGACCTCCACCGAGGCGATCAGCGTCGTGCGGATGGTGCTCACCGGCCAGGTGAATCCGCAGCTGGTCGGGCGCATCAACGCGTTCGGCCCCTTCGCCGTCGGGGTGTCGGGGGAGGATGCGGGGCTCTTCCAGGGCCGGCGGCGCGGTGTGGTGATCGACGGCACCGAGCACGACCTCGGCGCCGTCGGCGATGTCGTCCGCGTCGACCCGCAGCCGGTGCTCGACCAGCTCGCCGCCGGTCGCATCCCGGTGGTCTCCTCGATCGCACCCGACCTCGACAACCCCGGGCAGTCGCTGAACGTCAACGCGGATGCCGCGGCAGCCGCTCTGGCCGTCGCGCTGGGCGCGGCGAAGCTCGTCGTGCTCACCGATGTCGCGGGCCTCTACGCCGACTGGCCGAACCGCGACTCGTTGGTCTCGCATCTGACCGCCGACGAGCTGCGCGCGATGCTGCCGCGGCTGGAGTCGGGCATGATCCCGAAGATGCAGGCGTGCCTCGACGCCGTCGACGGCGGCGTCGACACGGCGGCGATCATCGACGGACGCCAGCCCCATTCGGTGCTGGTCGAGGTCTTCACGGAACAGGGAATCGGAACAGAGGTGGTGGCGCAGTGAGCGGCGTACAGGAGCAGACGACAGCAGCGACGATGTGGCAGGAGGACGCCGGGCGCGACCTCGTCCGCAACGCCGGCGACCGGATGGCTCTGTTCGTCCGCGGCGAGGGCTCGTCGCTGTGGGACGCGGACGGGCGCCGCCACCTCGACTTCCTCGGGGGCATCGCCGTCACCTCGCTCGGTCACGCACACCCCGTCTTCGTGGAGGCCGTGTCGCGCCAGGCCGCCACGCTGTCGCACGTGTCGAACTTCTTCGCGACACCGCCGCAGCTGGCACTGGCAGCCGAGCTCAAGCGCCTCACGGGCGCGGGCGACGCCGGACGCGTCTACTTCGCCAACTCGGGCGCCGAAGCGAACGAGGCCGCGTTCAAGCTCGCCCGCCTGCACGGCGCGGCGACGGACGCGCGCGCCGCGCGCCCCCGCATCCTGGCGCTGAAGGATGCGTTCCACGGCCGCACGATGGGAACGCTCGCCCTCACCGGAAAGCCGTACATGCAGGCACCGTTCCTGCCGATGGTCCCCGGGGTCGAGTTCCTCGACTCGACGGTGGAAGCCCTCGAGGCGGCCATGGACGACGACGTGGCGGCCCTGTTCGTCGAGCCCATCAAGGGTGAGGCGGGTGTCGTCCCACTGCCGGAGGGATACCTCACCGCGGCACGCGAGATCACCGCGCGTCACGGTGCGCTGCTGATCGTCGATGAGATCCAGACGGGCGCGGGTCGAACCGGCGCCTGGTTCGCCTTCCAGCACGAGGACATCGTGCCCGACGCGATCACCGTCGCCAAGGGCATCGGCGGCGGCTTCCCGATCGGCGCGCTCATCACCTTCGGCGCCGCCAGCGACCTCTTCTACCCGGGCACGCACGGCTCGACCTTCGGCGGCAATCCGCTCGCGACGGCGACCTCCCTGGCCGTGCTCGGCGAGATCGATCGCGCGGGACTCGTCGCCAACGCCGCCGTCCGCGGCGAGCAGCTGCGCGCCGCGATCGCTCAGATCGACTCCGCACTGATCGAAGGATGCCGCGGACGCGGTCTGCTGCTGGGCGTCGCGCTGCGGCATCCCGTGGCCGGCGCGCTCGTCGCCGCCGCGCAGCAGCACGGCCTCATCGTCAACGCCGCCAACGACAGCACGATCCGCATCGCGCCCGCGCTGACCATCGGCGACGTCGAGATCGACGAGTTCATCGACCTGTTCACCCGCTCCCTCGCGGCCGTCGCCGACGCCCTCGTGCTCGACGCGTCCGACCCCTCGACCCCGGAGGCCTCCGCATGACCCGCCACCTGCTCCGCGATGACGATCTCACCCCGGCCGAGCAGGCCGAGATCCTCGATCTGGCCGTCGCCCTGAAGAAGGATCGCTGGAAGCTCAAGCCCCTCGAAGGCCCCCAGACCGTGGCGGTCATCTTCGACAAGAGCTCGACGCGCACGCGCGTGTCGTTCGCGGTGGGCATCGCCGATCTCGGCGGATCGCCGCTGATCATCTCGACCGCCAACAGCCAGCTCGGGGGCAAGGAGACGCCGTCCGACACCGCGCGGGTGCTGGAGCGCCAGGTCGCGGCCATCGTGTGGCGCACCTACGCGCAGGCGGGCCTGGAGGAGATGGCGCGCGGCACGACCGTTCCGGTGATCAACGCCCTCAGCGATGACTTCCACCCGTGCCAGCTGCTCGCCGACCTGCTCACCATCCGCGAGCACAAGGGCGAGCTGAAGGGGCTGACCCTCACGTTCTTCGGCGACGGCACCTCCAACATGGGCCACTCCTACGTGCTGGCCGGCGTCACAGCCGGCATGCACGTGCGCGTCGCCTCGCCCGCCGCGTATGCCCCCCGCGCCGACGTCATCGCCGATGCCGATCGCATCGCGGCGACGACCGGCGGCTCGGTCACGCTCTTCACCGATCCGGCCGAGGCGGCCGCCGGCTCCGACGTCATCGTCACCGACACCTGGGTGTCGATGGGCAAGGAGGAGGAGAAGATCCAGCGCGTCCACGACCTCGGCGGATACAAGGTCACGCAGGCGACGATGGAGCTCGCCGATCCCGACGCGATCTTCATCCACTGCCTGCCCGCCGACCGGGGCTACGAGGTGGATGCCGAGGTCATCGACGGACCGCAGAGCGTGGTCTGGGATGAGGCGGAGAACCGACTCCACGCCCAGAAGGCACTTCTGGTCTGGCTGCTGCGTCAGCAGTGACCCGGATGCGGACGGCGGGACGACGATGGCGGCCCCCCGTCCGATCCGAGCGCGGACGCTGGATGACGCGGGCCGGCTCGCCGGCGTCGATCTCGCGCGGGGCCTGGCCGTCTTCGGGATGTTCGCCGCGCACCTGCTGGTGACCCCGCACTTCGATGCGGCGCAGCCTGCGACCTGGGTCGATCTCGTCAACGGGCGGTCCTCGATCCTGTTCGCGACGCTCGCGGGGGTCTCGATCGCTCTGATGAGCGGCGCGCGGGCGAGCGCGGGCAGCAGCCCCGCGTCGGGCCGGACGCTCGTCGTCGCACGGCGCCGACTGGTCGTGCGGGCGGTGATCCTCTGGGGCATCGGGATGCTACTGAACGCGACGGGCGTGCCGGTCTACGTGATCCTGCCGGCGTACGGCATCCTCTTCCTCCTCGCGGTGCCGCTGCTGCGCCTGTCGGCATCGACCCTCTGGGTGCTCGCCGCCGTCGTCGGTGTCGGCGCGCCGTGGCTGCTGCCGCTCGCAGATCGGGTTCTCGTGGCCGCCGGGCCGGTCGGCGGCGATCTCGTTCTGCTGCTGGGCTGGCACTATCCCTTCCTCGTGTGGGCGGCCTTCCTGATCGCGGGGCTGGCCGCCGCACGCTCCGACTTGCGATCGGCGCGCACCCTCGTCGCGCTGGTCGTCGGTGGCGCGGCGTGCGCGATGGCCGCCGCCGCGGCATCCACGGTCATCGACCTGCCCGAGGACTCCTACCTCGCACGGGTGCTGGCCGACGGTGCCCACTCCGGCGGTGTGCTCGAGACGGTCGGGTCGGGCGGCTTCGCCCTGGCGGTCGTGGGCTTGTGCCTGCTGATCTGCCGCACGCCCGCGCGCATCGTGCTGCTGCCCGCGCGCGCCGTGGGATCGATGCCGCTCACCGCGTACGTCGGCCAGATCGTCGCGTGGGCCGTGTGGGCCTCCCTTGCCCTGGGCGACGTCGGCGACTTGTCGGGCTTTCGCGCCCTGCAGCCGTTCTGGCCGTTCGTCGGCGCGACGCTCGTGTTCTGCACCGCGTGGGCCCTCGTCGTCGGTCGGGGCCCCCTGGAACGCGCCCTGGCATACGCCACCCGCGCGGTCATCCGCGGTTGAGCCGTTCATCCGTCCCCTCCCGCCGCATCTGCAGCGGCGACACGACCCCACGGGACGGATGAACGGCGAAGCTCGCCGCGAGCCAACGCTGCGGCGATCTTCGCGGCAGCGGGCGCAGCGTCCCGATGCAGGTCTGCGGCCGTCAGGCGCACGACCTCCCATCCCGCGGCCACGCAGGCCGCGTGCTTCTCGATGTCGCGCTGCCATTGCTTCGGCGATCGGCGGTGGTGATCGCCCTCGTACTCCACGAGGACGCCGTGGTCCGGGAAAGCCAGTTCGGTGAAGCCGATGGGTCTGCCGTCCACGCCGAACACGTCGACGTCGAGGAGAGGCTCGGGTAGCTGCCGCCGCACGCACGCGAGACGTATCCGCGTCTCCGGTGGCGAGGCCGCCCCGACCCGGATCAGCCCCAGCGCCGCGCGCAGTCGCGCAGCACCGACGCGGCGGCCGGCCTCCATCGCCTCCACCAGGTCGTCACGCGCCGCCAAGGCGTCAGCGGGCGTACCGCGATGCATCCCCCGTCGCCGCGGGATGTGCACGACGGCGTCGCCCAGCTCGACGAGCTCGCCCACCGACAGCAGCGGAGCCAGCTGCACCCACACCGATGCCGGCGCGGCCACGCGCAACCCGCGCCGCACGCCGGTCCTCGTGAGCTCGGCGCGCAGCTGATGACCCCGCACCCCCACGCCCTTCGGTGCTCGCCGCTCGCCGAGCACGGCGACGTCGATCGCTTCGGCGCCGCGACGCAGCAGCCGCAGCGGAAGCGGCAGATCCCAGATCACCGCCGCCGTGACGTGGGTGTACAGGATGCCGGGGACCGCCCGGGCCGCATACGCGCGCGCCGCCCGCTGGATCGTCAGCCGCAGCCGCGCATTCTCGTTCGCACCGGGCGACGCGTCGTCGTCCACCGCAGCCGCGGACTCCGCCGGAGGCCGCGATCGCACGCCCCGGAACGGCGAGGCCAGATCGCGCGCGCGGAGCCGGCGCGGCGATACCCCGGCATCCTGCGTCTGCGCGACGGAGAACGACTCCGGAAGGCTGTCGGGCAGCGGCGACGGGCGACGACTCATCATCGCAGCGTGGCGCGCCTCCTCGCGCGCGACGGGTCGGGCGGCGGCATCTGTGCATACGTGAGCAGCGGGGCGGTGTGGGGAGGGGTCCGCGGCTCGCTCATCCGTCTCGTCTGGTCGCATCGGATGCCGCGATGCGACGCGTCGGGACGGATGAACGTGCTGCGGCGGGCTCTGCGCCGTGCGGAGCGCACCGGGCGGAGCGTCGGCGCGGTGCTCGCTAGGCTGGTGCGGTGAGCGAAACGACACCGCACGGCACGAACGACGGCGCACTCTGGGGGGCGCGCTTCGCGTCGGGGCCCTCACCGGAGCTTGCGACCCTCAGCCGTTCCACGCACTTCGATTGGGTGCTCGCGCTCTACGACATCGCCGGTTCGCACGCGCACGCCGCGGCGCTCGCCGCCGCCGGGTACCTCACCGCCGACGAAGAGGCGCGGATGCACGCGGGGCTCGATGCCCTCGCGGCGGCGGTCGCCGACGGCTCACTGGTCGCCCAGCCGACGGATGAGGACGTGCACGGCGCGCTGGAAGCCGCCCTCATCGCCGAGATCGGTCCGGCGCTCGGCGGCAAGCTCCGCGCGGGTCGGAGCCGCAACGATCAGATCGCCACCCTCGTGCGGCTGTACCTGCTCGACCACGCCCGCGTGATCGCCCGCGATCTCCTGCGTGTCGTCGATGCCATCGTGTCGCAGGCCGAGGCGCACGCCGAGGCGATCATGCCGGGGCGCACCCACCTGCAGCACGCGCAGCCGATCCTGCTGGCCCACCACCTGCAGGCCCACGGCTGGCCCCTCGTTCGTGATCTCGAGCGGCTCCGTGACTGGGCGGCGCGGGCGTCGGTCTCGCCCTACGGCGGGGGAGCGCTCGCCGGTGCGACCCTCGGCCTCGACCCCCAGCTGGTCGCCGACCGGCTCGGACTCGCCCGTCCGGCGGAGAACTCCCTCGACGGCACGAGTTCGCGTGACGTGGTCGCCGAGTTCGCCTTCATCGCGGCCATGATCGGTGTGGATCTCTCGCGTTTCGCGGAAGACATCATCATCTGGAACACCCGCGAGTTCGGCTTCGTCACGCTCGACGACGGCTACTCCACGGGCTCCAGCATCATGCCGCAGAAGAAGAACCCCGACATCGCCGAGCTCGCTCGCGGCAAGGCGGGACGCCTGATCGGCAACCTGTCTGGTCTTCTGGCGACGCTGAAGGCGCTGCCGCTGGCCTACAACCGCGATCTGCAGGAGGACAAGGAGCCGGTCTTCGACTCGGTCCTCACGCTCGAGACGGTGCTGCCCGCGTTCGCCGGCATGGTGGCGACGATGCGTTTCGACACGGCGCGCATGGCCGCCCTCGCCCCGGCCGGATTCTCGCTGGCCACCGACGTGGCCGAGTGGCTCGTGAAGCAGGGCGTGCCGTTCCGTGACGCACACGAGATCTCCGGGTCGCTCGTGCGCGCGTGCGAGGAGCGCGGAATCGGACTCGAGGATGCCGATGACGCTCTGCTCGCGGAGGTGTCGACGCATCTGACCCCGAACGTCCGCGAGGTGCTGACGATCGAGGGGTCGGTCGCGAGCCGCACCGGCGCCGGAGGCACGGCGGGTGTCCGCGTGGCGGAGCAGCGCGCCGAGCTCATCGCCCGCTCGCAGAGTGCCGCACGCGCACTGATCGATCTGGAATAGCAGTAATATACTGATATTTCCTGGATATCAGCGATATGCTTCTTTTCATGAGTGTCGCTGTGATCGCCGACATCGTCGGATCGCGTGGTCTTCCCGATCGGGCTGCCGCCCAACGTGCTCTGGAAGAGGCGATCGCCCGCGTCGAGCGGGACGTGCCCCTGGCGGAGCGACAGCTCACCGCGACGGTGGGTGACGAGCTGCAGGGCGTTTACCCCTCTCTGGATGCCGCCATGGCGGCCCTGCTGCTGATTCGGCTCGCGCTGCCCGACGACCTCGACTGTCGTTTCGGCATCGGGATCGGAGCGCACAGCGACGTCCCCTCCCGCGTAGGGACGCTCGCCGAGGGGCCGGGGTGGTGGGCTGCGCGGGAAGCGATCGATGCCATCCACGCCGCGCAGGCGCGCACGATCCCGGGCGCGCGCACCTGGGTCGTCGCCGATGCTGGAACCGTCGTCGACGTCCGGGTGGCCAACGCCTACCTCCTCGCGCGGGACCAGCTGGTGACCGCCATGACGCCGCGCACCCGCCGGCTTGCCTATGGGCGGATCCTCGGGGCGACGCAGGCGGAGCTCGCGGCCGCGGAGGGCATCACCCAGTCGGCGGTCTCTCAAGCCCTCGGGGTCGCGGGGGTCGCCGCCCTCGTCGAGGGGTACACGCAACTGCGCGCCGACCCGGCACCGTCATCCGACGTGTGAGCCCCCGGCTCACGTCACCAGACCGCGAGCCAGACGACTCCCGCGACGGCGCACGCCCACAGCAGGCTCGCCATCGTGCCGACGATGAATCTCTCGCGTGCGGCCGGTGTGGCCAGCTCCGTGAATCGTCCGACGCCCTTGAGCGCCACGACGATGGCGACCGCTCCGGGAAAGCCGGCGAGGATGCCGAGGGCCGCGCACGCCCGCTCGAGGTAGCCGATCGTCGTGCCGCCGCGCAGGATCTCCTCCTCGTGGACGGCATCGGTATCGCGGCCGGACATCATCTCGACGAGGATGCCGCCGCGCGGGCCCTCTGTCGTCCGGCCGCCATCGGCGACCGACAGCACCCAGCGCGTGAACGGGTTGCCGCCGACGATCGCCAGCGCGGTGCCGAGGATCGCCAGCGCAGCGGCGGCCAGGACGGGCAGGTGCGCCGGCAGGATGCTGAGCGTGACGAGTGCGAGCACGACGATCGCCGCTGCGGCGATCAGCACCGGGCCTCGCGGACGCCGAAGCGAGATCACGACGAGGATCAGGGCCGCGCACAGCGCGATGAACAGCACGATCACGCCGATCAGCGTGACGATCGCCGGGGTGTCGGGATCCATGCCGTCAGTCTCGCACGGGGCCCTGACGTCGCCGCGGCGGCGCGGACGCGAGCCCCATCGGTGCGATCGGGGCGCGGCATCCGTCGCTGATAACCTGGGGCGCGTGTCTGAAACCGTCTCCGTGAGTGCTTCCGCGCCCGCGCGTGCGCTGGCCCCTGCCAACGACCCTTCGTTCGAGAACGTCTGGGACGAGATCGTCTGGCGGGGCCTGGTTCACGTGTCCACCGACCAGACCGCTCTGCGCGATCTGCTGGCCGGCGAGCCCATCACGTATTACTGCGGCTTCGACCCGACGGCACCGAGCCTGCACCTGGGAAACCTCGTGCAGCTGCTGCTGATGCGCCGTCTGCAGCTGGCCGGTCACCGTCCCCTCGGTCTCGTCGGCGGATCGACGGGCCTGATCGGCGACCCCCGGCCGACGGCGGAGCGCACGCTCAACACGAAGGACACGGTCGCCGAGTGGGTGGGCAACCTCCGCGCCCAGGTCGAGCGGTACCTGAGCTTCGAGGGCGACAACGCCGCGCGCATGGTGAACAACCTCGACTGGACGGCGCCGATGAGCGCCATCGACTTCCTGCGCGAGATCGGCAAATACTACCGCGTCGGCACGATGCTGAAGAAGGATGCCGTCGCCGCGCGGTTGAACTCCGAAGCGGGCATCAGCTACACCGAGTTCAGCTACCAGATCCTGCAGGGGATGGACTACCTCGAGCTGCATCGCCAGTACGGCTGCGTGCTGCAGACCGGCGGGTCCGACCAGTGGGGAAACCTCACCAGCGGCACCGACCTCATCCACCGCGTCGAAGGTGTGTCGGTGCACGCGATCGGCACGCCCCTGATCACCAACAGCGACGGCACGAAGTTCGGCAAGAGCGAGGGCAATGCCATCTGGCTGGATGCCGAGATGTGCAGCCCCTACCGGATGTACCAGTTCTGGTTGAACACCGACGACGCCGACGTCGTCGAGCGACTGAAGATCTTCACCTTCCTGACGCGCGCAGAGATCGAGCAGTACGAGGAGACGGTCGCCGCGGAGCCGTTCCGTCGTGCCGCGCAGAAGCGTCTCGCGCTCGAGGTGACGACGACCGTGCACGGGCCGGAGGCTACGGCCGCGGTGATCGCGGCATCCGAGGCCCTCTTCGGTGCCGGCGATCTCGGTGCCCTGGATGCCGCCACGCTGCGCACCGCGTTGGAGGAGCTGCCGCACGCGACGATCCCGGCCGGCACCACGGTCGCGCAGGCACTGGTGGAGACGGGACTGTGCGCGAGTCTCGGCGAGGCGCGCCGCTCGATCGCGCAGGGCGGGGTCAGCCTCGACGGGGTCAAGGTCGATGACGAGTCCACCGCGATCGCGGGTGCGCTGCCCGGCGGGGTGGCCGTGCTCCGCCGCGGCAAGAAGACCCTCGCGGGGCTCTTCGTCGCTCCTGCGGCCTGACCGGGCCCGACACCGCGCCGGAGGTCGCATGCCGTTCACTGTCTCGCACGCCGTGGTGGCGCTGCCGTTCGTGCGGTCGCCGCTGCTTCCGGCGGCGATTGCGATCGGCGCGATGACGCCCGACCTGCCGCTCTTCGTGCGTGGCACGCTGGTGTCGTACCAGCTCACCCATACGAACCTCGTGGTCTCGACCCTGATCGCCGCCGCTCTGACGGCGCTGTGGTACCTGCTGCTGCGTCCCGCGGTGCGTGCACTGTCGCCGTCGTGGCTCGCGGCGCGGTTGCCGGTGGAGTGGGATCGCGTCGGCGTGCCGCCCTGGTGGGGCCGCCGAGCGCCCGCGGTCTCCGTTCTTCTCGCAGCGCTCTCGCTGCTACTGGGGGTGGCAACGCACATCGCGTGGGACGCGTTCACGCACGAGGGGCGGTGGGGCACCCAGCTGTTCCCCGCGCTCGACGAGCAGTGGGGGCCGCTCCTGGGGCTCAAGTGGCTGCAGTACGGCTCCACCGCGTTCGGGTTGATCGTGCTCGCTCTCGCCGCCGCGCTGTGGCTGCGTCGACGCCGTGCGGAGCCGGCGACGACCGGCATCCCGCCGATCGTTCGGTATCTGTGGTGGCTCTCGCTGCCGCTCGTGCTGCTGGCGGCGTGGATCCTCGGCCTCGCCGTCTATGGTCCCCTCACGCCCGAATGGACGGTGCGCCACCTGGCGTACCGTGTGCTTCCGCCCGCCTGCGCCCTCTGGGGTGCGGCCACCCTCGTTCTCTGCGCCGTCATCACGGTTCGCCGCCGTCGCGCGGCGTGACGCGTTGCGCGTCACCGCGGTAATGTGAACGTGCACATCGAAGGCGAGGGCACCGTGTCGGCTGGCGAGGAGAAAGCGCGCAGCGCGAGCATCCGCGACGTCGCGCGCGCCGCCGACGTCTCGTATCAGACCGTCTCGCGCGTGCTGAACGGCCACGCGTCGATCCGGCCCGAGACCAAGCAGCGGGTGCTCGACGCCATGGCCGACCTGCGATATCGGCCGAACCAGGCGGCGCGTGCCCTCGTGACCAGCAGGTCGCAGACTCTCGGGGTCGTGCTGGGCTCGCGGGGCGAGTACGGTCCGTCATCCAGCCTCGCGGCTCTCGAGGATGCCGCGCGCGAACGTGGCTACTGGGTGAACTCCGCCTATCTGCGCGATACGCGCCCCGAGACGATCGCCGCCGCCGTCGAGCATCTGCGTCGGCAGTCGGTCGAGGGCATCATCGTGCACGCTCCGCAGGTGCGGGTGTTCGACGTGCTCGCCGAACTCGATGTCGACATCCCCTACCTCGGGCTCCACAGCGCCGAGCGGGGGATCGCGGAACTCGCCGAGGATCAGGTGCGCGGCGGCATGCTCGCCACCGAGCATCTGATCTCGCTGGGACACACCGAGATCGTGCACGTGGCGGGTCCGCAGGATTGGATCGAGGCGGAGAGCCGCATGCAGGGCTACCTGCGGGCTCTGTCGGACGCTGATCTGCCGACCCGCCCCCCGATCCTCGGCGATTGGACCGCCGACTTCGGCTACCGCGCCGCCGTGGAGCTGTCGCGCCGTCTGGACTTCACCGCGGTGTTCGCCGCCAATGACGCCATGGCGCTCGGGATGATCCACGGTTTCCGTGATCTCGGCATCGATGTCCCGCGCCAGGTGAGTATCGTCGGCTTCGACGACATCCCCCTCGCCGCGCATGCGTGGCCGCCCCTGACGACCGTCCATCAGCAGTTCGCCGGGCTGGGCGAGCGCGCGATGGCGGCGCTGCTGCGTGCCATCGGAGAGCCGGACGTGCCGACGGATGCCGTGAGCGGCATGAATCTGGAGCCCTCGCTCGTGGTGCGGGAGTCGTGTGCCGTCGCCCTCACGGCGAAAAGATGACGCTTCGATAACGGCGCCCTTCCGCGATTGACAACCCCGGTCGGAGGGTGCACGATGTTCAAGCGATGTGAACGGTCACATTGGGCTTCGGAACGAAGCCCGCTCAACGAAGACAAGCTGACGACGAGGAGGTCGCGCACCATGCCGGATGCAGTGCCGATCCTGGAGATGCGCTCCATCACCAAGGAGTTCCCGGGTGTGAAAGCGCTCAGCGACGTGTCGATCACCGTCGCCGCGGGCGAAGTCCACGCCATCTGCGGCGAGAACGGTGCCGGGAAGTCCACGCTCATGAAGGTGCTCTCCGGGGTCTACCCGTACGGCACCTACAGCGGCGACATCTGGTACCGCGGCGAGGTCGTCCAGTTCAAGGACATCCGCGCGAGCGAGAACGCCGGCATCGCGATCATCCACCAGGAGCTCGCGCTGATCCCCGAGCTCTCGATCACGGAGAACCTCTTCCTCGGCAACGAGATCCAGCGCGGCGGCGTCATCGACTGGAGCACCGCGCGTCTGCGCGCCGTCGACCTGCTGGCGCGGGTGGGGCTGCGCGACGACCCCGACACGCAGGTCAAGCATCTCGGCGTCGGCAAGCAGCAGCTCGTCGAGATCGCGAAGGCTCTCGCGAAGGACGTCAAGCTCCTCATCCTCGACGAGCCCACCGCAGCGCTGAACGAGGACGACTCGCAGCACCTGCTCGATCTGATCCTGTCCCTCAAGGGCAAGGGAATCTCCTCGATCATCATCAGTCACAAGCTCAACGAGATCGAGCAGATCGCCGATTCCATCACGATCATCCGCGACGGCCGCACGGTCGAGACGCTCAATGTCGCGACGGGCGCGGTGGACGAGGACCGCATCATCCGCGGCATGGTGGGTCGCTCTCTGGAGAGCCGCTTCCCCGACCGGACGCCGCACATCGGCGAGGTCTTCTTCGAGGTGCGCGACTGGACGGTGCGCCACCCCCAGATCCCCGAGCGCCTCGTCGCCAAGCATTCCAACCTCTACGTCCGTCGGGGTGAGATCGTCGGCATCGCCGGACTCATGGGTGCGGGACGCACCGAGCTGGCGATGAGCCTGTTCGGCCGTTCCTACGGCACGTACGAGTCGGGACAGATCCTCATCGACGGCAAGGAAGTCTCGATCAAGGACGTCCAGTCCGCGATCGACCACGGCATGGCCTACGTGAGTGAGGACCGCAAGGTGCTCGGGCTGAACCTCCTCGACACGATCAAGCGCTCGATCGTCGCCGCGAAGCTGAAGAAGATCGCGCGCAACGGCGTCATCGACCCCTACGCCGAGAACGACATCGCCGACGACTACCGCAAGAAGCTGCGCATCAAGACGCCCAGCGTCGACGTCGGCGTCTCGAAGCTGTCGGGCGGCAACCAGCAGAAGGTCGTGTTGGCGAAGTGGATGTTCACCGACCCCGAACTGCTGATCCTCGACGAGCCGACGCGCGGGATCGACGTCGGCGCGAAGTACGAGATCTACGCGATCATCCAGCAGCTGGCGGCGCAGGGCAAGGGCGTGATCCTCATCTCGAGCGAGCTGCCGGAACTGCTCGGCATCTCCGACCGCATCTACACGATCTTCGAGGGGCAGATCACCGATGACCTGCCCGTCGCCGACGCAACCCCCGAGAACCTCATGCGCAGCATGACCTCCGCACGACAGAAGGCACAACGATGAGCACCGAGACGGTACCCACCAAGCGTTCAGGCGGCATCTCCGACCTGAAGAAGATGTTCGGCGGGGGCACATCGTCCCTGCGACAGTTCGGCATCCTGGCGTCGCTGATCGCCATCATCCTGATCTTCCAGATCTGGACCGGCGGCACGACGCTCTCTCCCCAGAACCTCATCAACGTCGTCAGCCAGCAGTCCTACATCCTGATCCTCGCGATCGGCATGGTGATGGTCATCATCATGGGACACATCGACCTGTCCGTCGGGTCGGTCGCCGCCTTCGTCGGCATCATCGTGGCGCAGTCGATGAGCGAGTGGAACATGCCCTGGCCCGTGGCGATCCTCATCGGGCTCGTCGTCGGCGCGCTCGTGGGCGCGTGGCAGGGGTTCTGGGTCGCGTATGTCGGAGTGCCGGCGTTCATCGTGACGCTCGCGGGCATGCTGATCTTCCGCGGTGGCAACCAGTGGATCGGGCAGTCGACCACCACGCCGGTGCCGCCGGAGTACAGCTACATCGGTTCGGGCTACCTGCCCGAACTTCCGATCGCCGTCGATTTCAACGTGCTCACGATGCTCCTCGGCCTCGTCGGCGTGGCGTGGATCGTCTACAACGAGTGGCGTCTGCGGCGTCAGCAGGCCAAGATCGGTGCGGACTCCGCTCCGGTCTGGGTGTCGGGCGTGAAGGTCGTCATCCTCTCGGCCGCGATCCTCTGGGCGGCGTGGCTGTTCGCCACGGGACGCCCGGGCACGAGCTTCCCGATCTCCGGCGTGATCCTGCTGGTGCTGGTCGTGATCTACTCGTTCGTCACCAACCGCACGGTGTTCGGCCGTCACATCTACGCGGTCGGCGGCAACCGCCTCGCGGCGGCGCTGTCGGGCATCAAGGACCGCCGCGTCGACTTCTTCGTCATGATGAACATGTCGGTGCTCGCCGCCGTCGCCGGAATGATCTACGTCGGGCGTGCCACGGCATCCGGCCCGCAGGACGGCAACGGCTGGGAGCTCGACGCGATCGCGGCCGTGTTCATCGGTGGCGCCGCGGTCTCCGGCGGCATCGGCACGGTCATCGGCTCGATCATCGGCGGGCTCGTCATGGCCTTCCTCAACAACGGTCTGCAGTTGATCGGCGCCCAGGCCGACGCGATCCAGATCACCAAGGGCCTCGTGCTCCTGTTCGCCGTCGCCATCGACGTCATCAGCAAGCGTCGCGGCGGTCCTTCCATCATCGGTCTGCTCCTGCGCCGTCGCGACAAGAGTGCAGCCGTGATCACAGACGTCCCCGCCGTCATCCCGACGTCGGGCACGAACGAGTCGAGCCAGCCGGCCGACCTCCCCAAGGTGTAGGTCCGGGAACGACTCGCCTCACCCTCACCAGAGAAAGTGATGAATCAATGAAGAGAATCGCTCTTGCGGCAGCCTCACTGGCCGCCGTCACGGCACTCGCGCTCACGGGCTGCTCGAGCTCCGGGCGCGGCGGCGACGCGACCGCATCGGCGGGGGCCGCCGCCGGCTTCGCCGCGGACGCCTCGATCGGCATTGCACTTCCCGACAAGACGTCGGAGAACTGGGTGCTCGCCGGTGACCTGTTCAAGAACGGCCTCGAGCAGGCCGGGTTCAAGGCCGACGTGCAGTACGCGCCGGCATCCAACACGGTCGCCGAGCAGCAGAACCAGATCTCCTCGATGATCACCAACGGCGCCAAGGTCATCGTCATCGGTGCCAAGGACGGCAAGCAGCTCGGCACGCAGCTGCAGCAGGCGGCGGATGCCGGTGTCACGGTGATCGCCTACGACCGCCTCATCGAGAACACGCCGAACGTGAACTACTACGTCGCGTTCGACAACTTCAAGGTCGGCGAGCTGCAGGGTCAGGCCCTCCTCGACGGTCTGCAGAAGCGTTCGGGCCACGGCGCGCCGTGGAACATCGAGCTGTTCTCCGGCTCGCCCGACGACGCCAACTCGGCGGTCTTCTTCAACGGCGCCATGAAGGTGCTGCAGCCGAAGATCGACGACGGCACGCTGAAGGTCGTGTCGGGCCAGACCGCCATCCAGCAGACGGCGACGCAGGGCTGGAAGGCCGAGAACGCGCAGAGCCGGATGGACTCGCTGCTCACGGCCAACTACACCTCGGCGACCATCGACGGCGTGCTCTCGCCGAACGACACGCTGGCTCGCGCCATCATCACCTCGGTGAAGCAGGCCGGCAAGAACATCTCGCAGTTCACCGTCACCGGTCAGGACTCCGAGGCCGAGTCGGTCAAGTCGATCATGGCGGGGGAGCAGTACTCCACCATCAACAAGGACACCTCGCTCCTCGTCGCCCAGACGATCAAGATGATCCAGTCGCTCCAGAAGGGTGAGACGCCCGAGGTCAACGACACCACGCAGTACAACAACGGTGTCAAGGTCGTCCCGGCCTACCTGCTGCCGCCGGTCATCGTCACCAAGGAGAACGCGGCCGAGGCCTACGCCAACAGCCCCAAGCTCCTGGACATCGTGAAGGCCGCCCAGTAAGCGACCCGCACGCCCACGACGGCCCCCGTTCTTCGGAGCGGGGGCCGTCGCTGTCTCAGCGGGGGAGCCAGACCGGGGCGCTGGAGCCCCACGGCTGCGGTGGCCGGAACCCCGTCGGTGCCCCCGCGTAGGCCACGGCCGGCCCCGCGGTGACGACATCGTGGCCGCCGACGGTGAAGTGCTGCAGGAACCGATCGGGGTCGACCGGTTCGGCGAGGTCCCCGCCCGCATCGCGCGGCATCCCGAGCAACTCCGCTGCGACGCGTCGGAGGGACGTCTCGACGAGCCAGCTTCCTCCGACCTCGCCGCGACGGCGCAGTGCCGTGAGCACTGCGGCGGCCAGCGCATAGCCTGCCGTGTGATCCAGCGCCTGGGCGGGGAGCGCGCCCGGGGTGCGGCCGTCGGCGGACTCGATCCAGGCGATGCCGGACGCCGCCTGCACGAGGCTGTCGAAGCCGCGTCCGCCCGCGGCACCCCACGCACTGAGTCGGGCCACGATCATGCCGGGATGCCGCGCGCACAGCGCACGGGGTTCCAGGCCCAGTCGCGAGAGCGCATCTGGGCGGTAGCCGAGAACCACGATGTCGGCGGTGGCGAGAAGGCCGTCAAAGCGTCGGCGATCGGCGTCGGCATCGAGATCGAGCAGGGTGCTGCGCTTGCCGTGACCGGTGTCCAGATGCTGAACGGCGATCTCGGGTATCCGAGGGGAATCGACGCGGAGCACGTCGGCACCGAGAAGAGCCAGTGTCCGCGTCGCCACCGGCCCGGCGATGACGCGCGTGAGATCGAGGACGCGCACGCCGCGAAGGGGAGCCGAGGCATCGGCGACCGTCGCCTCGAGCGGGCTGTCCGCCATGCGGCGCACGGTGGCCAGCGGCGACGCGCGCAGCCGCTCGTCCGTCTCGGGATCCTCGCGTCGCACCTCGACGCACAGGCCGCCTTCCCGCGTGATGATCTCGACGGCCTCCCGGGTGGGCAACGCACGCAATCGCGCTCCCACGCGATTCGGGTCGTCGCCGTCCTGCGGCGCATCGAGCAGGCCGAGCGCGCGGCGCAGAGCACGCTCGTGGTGCGGGTAGTTCGCATGCGTGCGCACCCACCCGTCCCTGGTGCGGAAGAACCCCGACAACGGGGCGAAGCCGATGCCCGGCTGCCCCTCCCATCGGAACCACCGCTCGCTCGTGTACGCGACGGTGACCGCTTCGGCATCGACCGCCGCGGGAGGAGTACCAGCAAGAGCCGCCGTCTCCGCGCCGACCCAGCCGACGGCGCGTGTGGCAAGCGTGCCGACGGGCAACCGTGCGCGCAGCGAGCGAGGTTCCATGAGGGGAGCCTACGACCGGATACAGCGCGCGACACGCCCGGGATGTGGGTGTGATTTGCTGGTTGGTGGTGTGCCGCGTAAGTTATTACTTGTTCGCCCCACAGGGAAGAGCGAAGGGCCGGAAGGCCTCGCCCCCTCAAGCGGAGAACCGAACCCCATCCCAAACCTCTCGGTAGAGAGAACAGGACTTATGGTCTAGGATGGAAACCTCCCTCCTGCACTCCGTTTCATACGGACGACGGCGGTGGGTGTCGGCAGTCGCGAGAGCGATACTGCCTGCGTGACGAGTCTGTCACTCCTGTCATGTTCCTCCGGGTCCATGACGGGCGAGACATCTTGTCCGCGAAGAGAAGTCGCCCCGCGATGAAGGCTGAGAGGCCGGAGCACGGGAGCGTCCGATCCTTGAGAACTCAACAGCGTGCACTTGTCAAATGCCAAATTACCTCGTCC
>NZ_JAUF01000028.1:0-5584 GCF_000585455.1 Microbacterium sp. MRS-1 | reverse complement strand
TCTCGCGACACACCTCAAGGATCGCCCACCCGCCCCACAACAGCATTTAGCAACACGGCCTAGAACACTGCCCGGCCGACTGTGACGCGTCCTGCTACCGGTGCCTGCGCAGCTTCCGCAACCGGTTCGAGCACAACCTGCTCGACCGTCAGATCGGTGCTGCCCTGTTGCGGTATGTCCTGGACGGCACCAGCCCGGTGCTGAACGAGGTCCGGATGAGCCAGTCGATCGACAAGCTACTCGCCGACCTGCAGAGCCGTGACATCGCGGGCATCGAGTTCCTGAAGAACGAACCGGCGCTCATCCCGGGGATCGGGTCGGTCACGGCCCCGATTCTCGCTCGCGGCAATGGCGGTGACCGCATCTTCTACATCCAGAGTCCGCTGACCCGGGACACCCCGCCCACGCAGGAACTCTGGGACGCAAAAGAACTCGGTGGTGTACCGATCCACCCGATCGACGACATCGTCGTCACCCGAAACCTGCCCGTCGCGAGCCAGCAGGTGCTGCGGTGGCTGAGCTGAACGAGACGAGACTCTACGACACCGGTATCAGCCACGGCCCTGCGGTCCTGCCGGCCGTGCCCGCGATGTGGAGCTACTCCTCACTGAAGGAAGCCGAGACCTGCCCGCGCCGATTCGCCCTGGCGCGAGCGGACTACCCGGATCTGTGGAAGCAACGCGGGTACCCGCGGCTGCCGAACCTGCCCGCGATCAAGGGTGACGTGGTGCACGGGGCGCTGCAGATCATCGTCACCGCACTGGTCACGGCGGGCTGCGTCTCGCCGCGTACCGCCGACGCCGTCACGGTGCTGCGGGATCTCGGAGGCTACACGGCTGTCGCGCAGCGCACCCTTGACGAACAACTACGACGACTCGATGGCAACCCTCGGATGAGCGCGGACCGGCGAGAACAGGTCGACCGTGCCCTCTCGGACTGGCTGCCGGAGGCGCGCGAACAGATCCAGAGCTACCTCAACCGCATGACGCTGCACCCACATCCCACGCCGGCGCCGGCCGGTGCGCCGACCCGGCTACCCGTGAAGCGCTATCCGATTCGGGGAGGTACCCATCCCGAACGCGAACTGGTGGCCGCGCACCTGCGTGTGAAAGGTCGCGTCGACGTGCTCAGCGTCGACGCCGACGGCGCGGAGATCACGGACACGAAGACAGGCGCCGAGGCCCCGACCCACCGGGACCAGCTCCGGCTGTACGCGCTGTTGTGGACGGATGACCGCGAGAGCAACCCCGACGCTCTCCCGGTGACCGCGCTGGTTGTCGCCTACCCGCACCGGGATGTGGTGGTGGCCGTCCCGACGGAGGCGGAACTCGCGGAGCTCCGCGCGGAGGTGACCGCCAGGGTCGGTCGCGCCGACGCTATGGTTGCCGCGGACCGTCCGGCAGCCGTCGTGGGGGAGCAGTGCGGCGCGTGTGACGTGCGCGGCCTGTGCGACGCGTACTGGGAAGGGGGTGCGTCGAACACCGTGGATGTTGTCGACGGCGGCTGGTACGACGTGGAGGGAACGGTGCTGCGGGAGCACGGCGTGAAGAGTTGGGTGCTGCGGGAGAGGCGTACTGGCAGCGACCTACTCGTGCGTACGCCCCGCCCATCGTTCACCTTGCCGGTCGGCGAGCAGGTGAGGATCCTGGGTGTGAAACGCACTATCGACCCTGACGAGGCGGATGCTCTGATCGCCTCAGCAAACAGCAGCTCCGAGATCCTGTCCGTGGTGTCCCGATAGTCAAGCCTGCTGGGCGGTCGCCGGCGATGTCTGCTCGGACGGCGCATCCTCGACGTCGGGAAGTGACACGCGTGCCCCGTGCCGGAGGGGGCGCACCAACCGGTGGGTGCGCATCGACTCGGCGACAGCGGCTTGACGGGCACGGCGATGCCCCCAGCGTTCGAACCACCACTGAGCGACCGCAGCTTCCCCTTCAACCTGTTCGGGATCCACGAGATAGCTAGGGTCCGGGTCGATGCCGAGCGAGTAGTCGCGGAGATTCTCTACTAACCGCACTCCGTACACGATTCTTTCGCGGCCGTGCTTGAGCAGTTCGTTGCTTGACCATCCGAGCGCAGCAAGACCGAGCCGAACCTTCCGCAACCGCGGGCTGACGCCCTCACCGAACAGGCTGTTGACCCGGACCGTCGCGCCTTGCAGTCGGGACAGTCTGACGAGCGCGTCGACGGTGTCGTCCGTGAACTGCGACGTGCCGAAGGACCGGGAGCGTCCGAGTTGATGGAAGCTGATCTGCTGGTCACCCGGTCCACCCATGACCTCAGCCGGCCACCGCAGCCGGTTGTATTGGCTGGATCCGCTTCCGTAGAGCGAGGTCGTGCTGATAAAGGCGAGGCGCGACTCGCGTTCGATGCCTCGTCCGGCCATCGCGGACGCGATCTCACTGGGCCGCGCGTACTTGGTGCGGTAGGCGGATATCACTTTCGGGGAGACGGCTAGCGCACCGACGAGCTTGCCGGCAGCCAGAGCGTTGTACGGCGCCACCGCTCCGCACACCGTCAGGTCCGCGATGACCGTCCCCACCCTTTCGCCGCGCGCGCGACGCACAAGCCGACGTACCTGCGTCCTCGCCTTACTGTCCTTCAACGCCGCGGCGAGACCCTCGGCGGTCGGCGTGGGCTGCAGATAGGGATTCAGGACGAGAGCAGTCTCAAGCGTGTCCGCGAGTGCCGTTGCCCGCTTGCTGCGGAACAGGGGAGTTCGGGCCCGTTCAGCCCAGTCGTCTCGTTCGATCTGCCGGACTTCCCGCAATGGTGTGCGGTGGTGCTTCTGCCGGTGTCGCTCGGCGTCGGCGCGTAGGAGCGCGACCGCCTCGAGGGTGGGCTGCTGCAGTGCCGCGGGCTGGAGGACGTCGTCATTGAGCAGGTCCTCGACATAGATCTCGTGGAGTTGTGTGTCGATGCGCGCGGACAGCCATTGCGCCACCTTCTGTGTCGGCGTCTCGCGGATCGATTCGAGGAAGGTGTCGGTGTCCCATCCCATCCACTGGTCGCGTTCGGCGATCTGAACGACGGGGCTGGAGATGGCGGCGAGTCCGATGACCGCATGGTGCGCGGTGGCGGCGTCGCGAACCAGGATCGGCATGGACCGTCCCGGCACGGTGAAATACGCGTTCGACCAGGTGTGGCGGAAGTACCGCCAGATGTCGTGTAGTGCGAGTCCGGTGTGCTCGCATTTCCCGCTATCGACGATCTGCACGTACGGCTGTATCACAGCGCTCGGGTTATCCGCGGTCTCTAGCGCGTCGGCAAGCTCTCGACCATCACGCATCAAGTTGAAGATCGACACCAGCCCGCTCGCATGCTCGCGAGGCTTCTCCATGCGTTCGATGAATCGGCGCACGCTCGGTTGGCGGAGCTGAGGGTCACGTCGAAGGTGCTCCTGCCGCCGGATGCGGGCCTTCTCCGTCTCGGGGTCGGGGTGCGATGGAGGGGGCATGAGCAGTGGGCCGTGCCGGTACAGCTTGAGTGTCCACCCTTGTTCGGCGAGGTCGATGAGGGTGTGCGCGGCCGCGCCGAGCGTGGGGCGATTGTAGAGGTCAGTGATCTCGGCCTCCGCGAACACACGCTCTCGGACCACGCGCCGCCGGGGATCGAGGGGCACGGTGGAGAGCACCTTGCAGAGACGGAGGAATCCCTCGCGTTCAGTCCGTGATGTTCCGGCCGGGAGGGAGATGTTGACGTATTTCGTCTCGTCTTCGTTAGTCACGACTTCTCCAGCATCCGCCCGTATGTGGTGCCCCATTCCAGCAGCAGGGTTCGGTAGTCCTCCTCGTGGGCGCCGGCGGCGGCGATGGATCGTGCGAAGGACAGCAGAAGCAAATCGAGGGCGGTGCGTACTGGCGCGGCGGCGTCGCCCATCTCCTGCAGTGGCCGGTACAGCGCAGCGTAGCCCGGGTGATCGGTGTTCATCGTGACGTTGAGGAGGCGTTGCCGCAGCGTCAGGTCGAACATGGAATCTCCGGTCAATTGGTTGGCGCCCAGGCGATAGCTCAGCGCGCCGTGAGCACGCCCGCGGGTGCGGATCACGGGTAGATCCGCATCCGCGGCACCGGCGATTCGGCAGGAGCCTTGGACCGCGGCCTCAAACTTTACCTCTTCGAACGCCTGCCTCACCCGGGCGTTCAGGATCCGAGCGACAGACTCGAGCTCCGGCTCGAGGGCTTCTCGGAGCGTGGCGCTGGGGCGGATCCCCTGCTTGTTGACGGTGATGCCGAAGTGCTCATCAAGCGCCGGATGGAACTCGATCTCGCATCGCCACCAGTCGTCGTAGTTCTCCTTGCGTTTGCCGCCCATCAGGTGCCAACCGTTCGCGATCTCTCGTCCCGCGCGGAGGATCGATACGCCGCCGCCTCCGATGATGCTGCGGCGACGTTTTGTGGTGTTGTCGAGGTTGTGCCATTGCGCGACCGGCAGCATGGTGAAGGTGACCGTGACATGGCTGGTCGATCCGGTGGCGGTCGCGATCTCGTATTGGAGTGGTTCGAACGCGAGCCGCGCGGTATGCCCGTGGAGCGTCGTCGTCCGCATCGTCGGGTCGAACGCCTCGACGATGCTGCCGTTGATGCGCAGCGTGAACGCGCCGGTGAGGAAGCGGCGGAACATCCGTCCAAGGTCTTTGTGGAGAGCGCGTTCCAGCCACGCCAGGCGCTGGTACGCGATGCGGTCGCAGTCGTGCCAGACCACCCGGCAGCCCGACGGCGACTCGCCGGCTGAGCCTGGCGACGGGGCGAGATCGGCGGGGTGGCCAGTCACGACGGCGTCGACGTCGAGCGTCACGGACTGCGCTGTAGATCCCGGCCGCCATGCGGTGACCTCGATTCGTCGCGCCTGGCTGAGGGACGCGGCGGGAAGTCCCATCCCAAACCTGCCGAAGGAATCGCGTGCATCGAACCGCGATGAGCCCCCGAAGCGCAGACACGCTGCCAGCTCTGCAGTATCCATGCCGCCGCCGTTGTCTTCGATGCTGATCCGGGGCAGGTTGCGGTCAGCGTCTCGATCGACCCGGATGTCGACGAGCGTCGCGCCAGCCTGGAGGGAGTTGTCGACGAGTTCGGCAAGAGCGCTCGACACGTTCAGGTAGCCAGATTCTCGGACGGCGCGGATGAAGTTCGCGGGCATGACAAGGCTGTCATCGCGCCGATGAATCCGGTCCATGCGGGGTCCCTTCAGTGCGGAACGGGGTCACTTCAGAGTAGCTCGCCGGGCACGTCAGCGCAGGCAATGAATCCGCGCGATTTCTTGTGACACCCGCGCGGTGGTCAAGTCCCCGGTAGTGGTGTAGCCGCCTTGTGATCCTTCGGTGCTGGGTCAGGCGCTGAGTTCGAGGATGCTGTCGGTCACCTCCTCGGGGCCGGTGTCGGGAAGCAGGCGCAGGCGGGACTTGGCGAGGATGTCGAGGCCGAGGTAGCGGCGGCCTTCGGCCCATTCGTCGGTCTGCTCGGCGAGGACGGCGCCGACGAGGCGGACGATGGCGTCGCGGTTGGGGAAGATGCCGACGCTGTCGGTGCGGCGACGGATCTCGCGGTTGAGTCGCTCGTTGGGGTTGTTGGACCAGATCTGCGAC
>NZ_JAUF01000027.1:0-580 GCF_000585455.1 Microbacterium sp. MRS-1 | reverse complement strand
TCCTTCGCGGGCGGCGAGGATGTTCAGCAGCTCGGCGGCGGTCTCCCCGGTGATCGGGGTGGTGAGGAAGTCGTCGAGCACGAGCAGATCGCAGGTGTGCAGCCCGGTCAGGAACGTCAGCCGCTGCGCGTCTTGCCGGTGGTAGACGGCGAGTTGGTTCGCGAGGTCGTCGAGCCGGAAGTAGCGTGCGGTGTAGTCGCGTCGGCAGGCGGCGTTCACGAGCGCTTGGGCGAGGTAGGACTTCCCGACGCTGGACTTGCCGAGGATCACGAGGTTGTGGGTCTGGTCGATCCAGCGGCAGGCCGCGAGCCGGGCGACGAGTTCCCGGTTCAGGTTCCGCCCGTCGAGGTAGCGGATGTCCTCGACGCACGCGGCCGGGTTCGGGGTCCTGGACGCTTTCAGCAGCTTCAGCACGCGGCGTTCGGTGCGGGCGGCGGTCTCCTGTTCGAGAGCGTGGCGGATCTTCTGCGAGAACGTCCACTGGTCGTACGTCGGGTCGTTCGCGATGTCGATGACCGCTTCCCCGAACGCGGTCATCCGCAGTCTCGTGAACAGGGGCATGTCGTCGGTGGTGAGGTGC
>NZ_JAUF01000026.1:0-8954 GCF_000585455.1 Microbacterium sp. MRS-1 | reverse complement strand
TCATACGCAGCCGGGCTCTGCCTCTCCGCAGCCTTGCAATGGATTTAGCAACACGGCCTAGGTCGAGTCAGCAAGCGCAAGCGACACTGCTCAGGCTGCTCGGGACCATCTTGCCCTGTGCCCGCGGCGCTACGTCAACCTGCGGCGATCGGTGCAGCGGGAGGGTTAGGCGCACTCGAAGACCACATCGCGCGGCACCAGGCTGCGAATGGCAGAGACCAGCGCGGTCGAGAGCCAGAGCCGACTGCAGGCAACGCGGCGTGGGGTTGTTCCGTGTGCCACGCTCCCCAGTTGCATTGACGCTCCAGTTGAAGTGGATCATCACAGGCTCCGCGATGGGCTGGCCTGTGGTTGCTGCCGGTGCGGCATCGTGTGAGTTGCGCGTTCGGAGCGAGACTGTGCACGGCGCAGCGCGGCGTATGCGATCCGGTACTCGGCGGCCTGTTGGGCCTTGGTGATGTCCTTCGGGTTCCCCAATGGCGCGGACCCGGCGATCTCGTATCGGCTCCGGTAGAGCGCCACGGTCGCGACCCGTTCGAGCCATGCGTTCTGGGCACGCTGATCGCTGGGCGGCCGGAGCTTGCTCGTCCACGCCTCGGCGGAGCGCAGCGCATGCTGCGCGCTTCGCCGTGCGGCGATTTCGATGAGGACGCGGCGCGCGTCGAGCGCTGCCTGCACATCGTCCGGCGCCGGGGCATCGGGGAGGGGGATGAGCCCGGCGACGCGACGGGGCCGCTTGCCTCGCCCTGCGGCGAGGTTCATCGTCGCTGAGTCCAGTGCTGTGGCGAGGCGTGCTGCCGGGTCGGCTTGCTCTTCTCCGAGGCTGATCGTCGGTGCGAGGGACGTCAGGGTGGCGTTCACATCGTGGCCCGCGGCCTCATGCCGGGCAAGGGCCCCTTCAAGGTGCTCGTAGTAGGGGCTGGTGAACACGTCGTCAGCGACGTCCTCCGGGAACGGCGCGACATCGAGAAGCACGGCCCAGCGTTCGGCGCGTGCTTCGCGGGCCAGGAGGTCGAATTCGTCCAGCAGCGTCGCGAGGGATGCGTGCCGGTCGACTTCGCGGGCGAGAGTCTCGGTGGCGGACGGGTCAGCGTCGCTGCGTGCCAGCACCCGCGCGAGGTGTCCGGTGACGGTCTTCTCCTCCGGCGGGTCAAGGTGTGGCTCGACCTCATGCGGGTCGGGCTGGATCACATACGCCTCGTTGCGTGCTCGGCCGCGGGTCATCGCGACGTAGAACAGTTCTCGGGATGCCTTCTCGGGGTCGATGAGCGCGTGCGCGGTGTCCACGGTGGAGCCCTGCGCCCGATGCGCGGTCGCCGCGTATCCGAGCTCCACCTCGTCGGCGACGTACCCGGCCGGCAGTACGAGCGCTTTTCCGTGGGGGCCATCGCCTTTCCCGACGCGGCGGACGGCCAATGAGCCATCGTCGTAGCGGTGGGCGACGTGCCATCTGTCGCCGTTCTTCACCCATGACCGCCCTGTAGAGAGAGTGCGGTCGTTGAGGCGGGTGACGACGAGATCCCCGACTCCCGCTGTCGTCCCATCGTGAAGGAGCACTCCCTCGGCGTCGACGTGACCGGCGTCTATGAGGTCGGCGCGGGCGCGCTGGTTCAGTTCCGCGACGGCTTCACCGTTCCCGGCGATCATCAGCGTGGACAGGCCCGCCGCGCGGTCTTCCTGCCACGCGGCGTAGAGGACGTCGAGCATCTGGTCGAGCCCGCCGCCGTGCAGCCGGCCCTGCTCGTCGTAGACGTCCAGCACGCCGGGCTCGCCACGGCGCAGCGCGAGGCTGGCGGTCTTCTCCCACTCGTTGGTGAAACGGCGCACATCGGTCAGCTCGGGCACGCCGTGGCGGTGGCGTACGAGCATCCCGAACGCGCCACCGGTCTCGATCGCTGACAGCTGCGCCCAGTCGCCGATCAGCACGACCTTCGCCCCGACCTCTGCCGCGTGCGCGGTGATGCGATCCAGCGCCAGCGTGCCCGCGAGGGACGCCTCGTCGATCAGCACGAGCTGCCCGGCCTGAAGGCTCCAACGGCCTATGCCGTGCTCCCAGAGGAACTTCGCCGTGTTCTCTGCCCGCACCCCCAAGCTGTCGCCGAGAACCTCGGCAGCAGCGGCCGAAGGCGCCAGCCCGATCACGGAGTCCCTACCGTGCGCGGCCGTCCACGCCCTGTGCAGTGCGCGCAGCGCAGTCGTCTTCCCCGCGCCGGCCGGTCCGACGAGCAGATCGAGAGTGAGACCGGAGCCCGCGATCGCCGTGATCGCCGCCGCCTGATCCGGGGCAAGGGCCACTCCGCCGATCTTGCGGGTCACGTGCCGGGAGACGAGACGCGCCGTGAGCCGCGGCGCGTCCTCGGCCTCAGCGTGCTGGAGGAGCCGTGTCTCGGCGTCGAGGATGTCCTGACTCGAGTACGCGATCTGATCGGCCGGCTGGAACCGGTTCGTCCCGTCCGTGCGCATGTACGTGTCGGGCACGGGTCGGTCGTAGTCGGGGGTGAGTCGCAGGGAATGCGCCTCGGCGTGCTGCACGATCTGGTCGAGAGCGGTGATCCGATCGCGGGTAGAGACGAAGCGCAGACCCATCAGCTGCCGCATCGCTTCGGCGTGCAGGTTCCAGCGTCCCCAGGTCGCCCGCCGGTTCGCGACCTCCATGAGCACTACCGCCGCGATGCTCTCCACCTGCCCAGCATTCAGATCATCGGCCCGCAGGCGCACCTGTCCGGCCCCGCGGGCGAGGAGATGTGCAGCCCAGGTGGTGGCGTCTTCGCCGAGCACGGCGGTCGCCCGCTCGCGCCACTGCGCGGTCAGCTCGGCGAGCGAGTGCGGATCCTTCTCCGGCCGTGTCTCCAGCGTCGCTTGCTGCCGCAGCTTCGCCACCGTCGTGCGCGACGGGGTGCGCCCGTACTCGGCGACGAAATCGTCGATCAGCCGTTGCGTGGCCTCCGCGATCCCCGCGCCGTCATCGCCGCCGCCGGTTGTGCGGCGGGAGAACTCTGCGAGCAACCCGGCCGGGACGCCCTCGATCTCCCAGCCGGTGTTGCGGTCCTTCCCGCGGTCCACCGGCACCCACACCACGTCCAGTAGCCGGGCGGTGTGATCGGTGAGGAACGCGTTGTACGACGCCGACAGCGCCACCGTGGCTCGGTGCAGTGTCCGGGAGTCCAGCGACCGCCAGTGCCCGTCCTCGCCCTGCACCTTGTTCGACACGACCAGGTGCGTGTGCAGCTGTGGGTCGGCGGCGCGGGAGTCGTAGTGATCGAATGCCGTCGCGATGACGCCGACCACCGGCATGCGGGCGATCCCGCCATGCCCGACCCGAGTCGCGGCGACCCGCTGCTCGAGATGCGCGAGCGTGTCGCGCATCGCGGCATGATGAGCCTGGGCGATCAGCGACTGCGTGCCCGCGTCGGCGACACCCCAGATCGCGCTCAGCGACTTCGGCGGCGAGAACGTCAGATCGAACCCCGCAACCGCGGTGCGAGGCTTCTTCGCCAGCTCCTCCGCGCGGATGCGGTCGATCGCTTCGTCTCGGTGCCCGCCAGTGAGCGATGCGTCGAGCTTCGCAACCCGGGTTGCGATGCGCTCGCGCGGGGGTTGCAGCCGCGGATACCGCAACCCCAGCGGCGCGCCGGTCACCGGATGAACGCCGTCACCCAGGAGGCGTGCGAGCTGTTCCTCGGTCACCTGATCACCATCTGCGAGAGCTGGGCCCTGTCCAGTGTCCAGACTCGTGAGCCCGGCGCCGAGCCAAAGGCCCGGCGGGCTACCCGTCTCGGTGTAATAGCGGGTCAGGGCGGTGCCCATGTCGCGGTCTCCGTCGCCCGCGACGACCGACTTGAGGAGATACTCGTAGCCGCGACCGGACGACATCACGCGGATCGTCATCACCACGGCGCGCCCCTCCCGAGCCGGTCTCAGGAGGGGGCCGCCTCAGCGGCAAGGTGCGCGCAGCGCGCCCGCTCGCACCCTTGGTGCCAACAGTGTGTGTGCTCTTCGTCGACGGAGTAGCTCGTGTCGGCGATCATCACTGCCAGTGGCCAATCGGGCCAAGCTCACTGTGAAGCGGGCGGAGAACAGCAGCCGTGCGACGCGTCTTCAGCCGGCTGAGGGGATGCTCGATGTTCCGCTTCCGATGAATCAAAGGGGCGCAGTCAACGGAGATATCACGAGTGCGGCGATAGAGGATCGTGAAACCGATCGCATCTCCCATTATCTGCGTAACTGCGTAGGTATGATGCTACCATGAGGTGTGGCACTTCCTTCGACGAGGAACATGCCACAGGCCGTCGGGTCTGCACTGCCTCGCCCGGATCGGCGTGGTTCTCGTTATGAGAGGAACGATCATCTCCATCATCTCCATCACCTTCGAGCCGATCATGGCTTCTGCAACTTTGCGTGTCGCCCCCGCAGGGCCTGTGGCTCGGGGGATCGGGCGATGACTCACGCGTTCGGAAGTGTTGCTGTGCGCGTGATCGGTTTTCGTGGAAGCTCTGCCACCCGGGATGAGGTGCGCCGTGCCGTGCCGCGCGCGGTCGTGGATTTGGCGGGGGCGATTCCTGCGGCGTCTTCGACCATTGCTGACGTGCGACGCGACGGGTTTCCTGCAGTTGCGGAGCTCGCTGCCCGATTCGATCGGGTTGAGCAACAGATGCTGCGGGTGCCGGCGGAGGCTTTGGCGGAAGCATCCTCCGCGCTTGCGCCGGAGCTTCGTGGTGCGTTGGAGGAGGTGATCGAGCGGACCCGTCGGTTCGCGAGCTCACAGTTACCCGCCCCGGTCGTGGTGGGCTTCGAAGGGGACGCCCAAGTGTCGTTGAACTGGTTCCCCATCGAGCGGGCTGGTGTATACGTTCCTGGAGGGAAGGCGGTGTACCCGTCGTCCGTGGTGATGAACGTGGTTCCCGCTCAAGTCGCCGGTGTGCGCTCGATCGCGTTGGCGAGCCCCCCGCAGGTCGAACACGGCGGTTTGCCACACCCGACGATCCTCGCGACGGCGGCGATGCTGGGCATCGACGAGGTCTATGCCATCGGGGGCGCCCAGGCGGTCGCTGCTCTCGCGTACGGCATCGAGGACCCGGCGCAAGAACGTCGCGTCCAGCCGGTGGATCTGATCACGGGGCCTGGGAATGTGTACGTCGCGGCCGCGAAGCGTCTGGTCCGCGACACGGTCGCGGTGGACATGGAGGCCGGCGCGACAGAGGTGATGATCCTGGCGGACTCGCTCGCCGACCCGATGCTGATTGCTGCCGACATGATCTGCCAGGCCGAGCACGACGAGTACGCCGCCGCCGTCTTGGTCACCGATTCCACCTCCCTGGCCCTTGCCGTGCAGACGGAACTGGATCGACAGGTCGCCTTCACGCCCCATGCGGATCGGGTGCGGGCTGCTCTGACGGGTCAGCAGTCGGCGATCGTGATCGTCGACGACATCGAGCACGGCATCGAGGTCTGCGATGCATACGCCCCTGAGCATCTCGAGATCCATTGCGACGACGCTGACGGGGTGGCCGGGCATGTGCGTAACGCTGGCGCGATCTTCATCGGCGCGTCCACGCCGGTGAGTCTTGGGGACTACTGCGCCGGCTCCAACCATGTACTGCCCACCGGAGGCACGGCCACGTTCTCCTCCGGACTCACGGTGCACACGTTCCTACGGGCGGTGCAGACCGTGCGCTACCCGGCCGCTGCCCTCAGCCACGTGCGGGAGACGGTGCGCGTGCTCAGCGCCGCGGAGGATCTCCCCGCGCACGGCGCGGCCTTGGAGGCCCGCTTTGCCCACTCCCGGACGAACATCCAGCAAGGCTGACGTGTCGATGGTTCAGATGACGGCGGAAAGTGAGGATCGCGCGATCGCGGGAGCCGTGGATGTTTTCCGTACTCTCGCCGAGGGGACACGGATCCGGATCATCCTTGCACTCGCGCAACACCCCGAGAGTTCAGTTGGCCAGCTCGCGAGCCGAGTGGGTCGGCCCGCGCCGGCGGTTTCCCAGCATCTGAACCGGCTGCAGCGGAGCGGGATGGTCCGCCGTCGGCGAGATGGTCAACGCATGCTCTATCACCTCGTCGATGAACACGCCGCAGACCTCGCCAACACCGCACTGCACTACGCGGCGGTGCATCTGGAGGATCGGCCGACGCATCACGCACAGACCCGATAGACCTCCGATCATCCTGCTGAGAGATAGGAACCCGCCCATGACCGACCCCATTGCCGCGGACACCGCGGCCCGCCCCGCGGGAAACCGCACAACGTTCATGTCCTTGATGACGCGCGAGCGCTGGATCGAGGTCGCTCGTATCCTTCTGACCGGGTTGGTGGCCTTCCTATACTGGCAGCAGCTCATCCCGGTTCCCGTGCTGTGGGTGGCCGTCGCCGTCGGTCTGTATCCGCTGGTGAAGACGGGCCTGATCGATCTGTTCACCGAACGGAAGATCGGAACCGAGTTGTTCGTCACCGTCGCGACGATTTTCGCGCTGGTCGGAGGCGAAGAGGTCGCGGGAAGTGTGCTCATGGTGATCATCCTCATCGCTGAGTTCATCGCCGACCTCAACACCGACCGCGCGCGTGCGTCCATCCAGGGACTGATCGGCGCGGTCCCTACTATTGCGCGGGTCCGTGACAACGGGCAGGAGCGCGTGGTCCCGATCGCGGAGCTGCACGTCGATGACGTTGTCCTGGTCCGCGCGGGTGACAGCATCCCCGTCGACGGCACGGTCGTCGCCGGAGATGGGGCGGCGGATGAGGCGTCCGTCACGGGCGAAAGCGTCCCGAAGGACAAGTCCGCTGGCTCGCGCGTGTTCGCCGGCACGATCCTCAAGTCCGGGGCACTGGACGTGCGCACCGAAGCGGTCGGGGAGCAGACCACGTTCGCGCGGATCGTGGCCCTCGTCGAGGACGCTGAGGATTCCCGCGCCCCCGTGCAAAAACTCGCGGACAAGGTCGCTGCCTGGCTCATCCCGTTGATCATCGTGTTCCTTGTGGTTGTGTTCCTCGTCACGCGGGATGTGAGCATGATCGTTACACTCATGATCTTCACATCGCCCGCGGAACTGGCGCTGGCGACCCCGATGGTGATCATCGCCGCCATCGCGCGCGCCGCACGCAGCGGCATCCTGATCAAGGGCGGAATCTACTTGGAAAGCCTCGCCCGGGCGACCACCGTCGTATTCGACAAGACCGGAACCCTGACCGTCGGTAGCCCGAAGGTCAGCGCCGTCCGCATCGCTGACGCCTCCGTCGAACGTGATGAGCTGCTCCGGCTCACCGCGGGCCTGGACCGCCGCTCCAGCCACCCCCTCGCCGAAGCCATCGTCACCTATGTGCGCGAGGCCGGCGTAGAGATCCCCGAGCCGACCGATTTCCAGGTCGTCCCCGGCCGAGGCGTCACCGGAACGGTCGAAGGACGTGCCCTGCTTGTCGGCAACGCTGCCCTGCTCGCCGAGGCGGGGATCGACGTGCCATCCACTGCGGAGGCGACGACGGTCATCCACGTTGCCGCGGACGGACGTCTGATCGGCAGCTTCGAACTCGAGGACCAGATCCGGCCCGGCGCGAAAGAAGCCATCGCCGGGCTCCGTGTGAACGGTGTCAAGCGGATCGCGATGCTCACCGGTGACAATGCCGCCGTCGCCGGTCGTGTCGCAGAGAACCTCGGCATCGACGAGGTCTACGCCGATCTGCTCCCGGAGGACAAGGTCGACGTCATCTCACAGATGCAAGCCCGTGGTGAGCGGGTCGCGATGGTCGGCGACGGCATCAACGATGCCCCCGCTCTTGCCCTCGCCGAGACCGGGATCGCGATGGGTGCAGGCGGCACTCAGGCCGCGATCGAGGCCGCCGATGTCGCCCTCATGACCGACGATCTCAGCAAGATCGTCGGCGTGCGCGCGATCGCCCGCCGGGCCTACCGCACGATCCAGGAGAACTTGTTCGTCGGCGTCGGCGTCGTGCATGTGCTCGGCATCACCGCTGCCCTGTTGGGCTGGATCGGCCCGATCCAGGCCGCTATCATCCACCTCGGTCCCGACATTCTCGTGTTCTTGAACTCCACCAAGCTGCTCAGCGTCCGCATCAAGACCGGTCCGGACACTGCTCTTGAGCCATTGCGGCGCGACTAGCCAGCATGCACGACAGCGCCCACGCCGTCGATGGGCTGCGCAGATCTCGGTCTCTGCACAGCCCGTCGACGACGCGGTCTCCACTTGATCGCGCTAGCGACGCATACGATTTGGAAGAAGGACCCATGACCACTCCCACGTCCTCCGCTGCCCGCGTCCAGCGTCTCAACAGGCTGCGTGCCGGAGTCCTCGGCGCCAACGACGGGATCGTGTCCGTCGCGACTGTCGTCGTCGGCGTCGCCAGCGCCGCTGCAGGGGAACCCGCCCTTCTCTCCGCTGGCGTTGCCGCTCTCGTCGGCGGCGCCATCTCGATGGCCCTGGGCGAATACGTCTCCGTCAGCAGCCAGCGTGACAGCCAACGCTCCGCGATCGACGAGGAACGCGGACACCTCGCCGCCGACCCCGATGCCGAGTTCCAGGAACTGATCGCGTCGTATCAGGCTCGCGGTCTCACCGAAGCCACGGCCCGGAGGGTCGCCGACGAGCTCTCCGCTCACGACGCGCTGGCCGCCCACATCGACATCGAGCACCGCCTGGCCGAGGATGAGGTCGTCAGCGCATGGGGTGCAGCGACCGCGTCCGCGATCGCCTTCCTCGTCGGCGGCGTCGTGCCCTTCCTCGCGATCCTCCTGCTGCCCACAGGTATCCGCATCCCGGCCACCTTCGTGCTGGTGCTCTTCGCCCTCGCCGTCACCGGCGCACTCGGCGCCCGACTCGGCAACGCCCGACCGGGACGGGCGGCCGTGCGTGTCGTCGTCGGCGGCACCATCGCCCTAGGGCGTGTTGATCAAGAAGGTGCGGGGTGGCCAGCCGCCGCGAGTTGCGCGGGAGAATGG
>NZ_JAUF01000025.1:0-20104 GCF_000585455.1 Microbacterium sp. MRS-1 | reverse complement strand
CCGGGATCGGAGGCCAGACCCCCTCAGCCCGCGTTCACAACGTCACGGGGAAGTACAGCTAGGCGGCCCCGGCGACATCGTGAAGGGGGTGGGCAGGGCCGCCCTCGCTGCAGCCGGTTCGCGGCATCCCGCGGAGTGTCGTAAGCTAGTCGGCGGTGACGTGTCCGAGCGGCCGAAGGTGCAACTCTCGAAAAGTTGTGTAGGGTAACCCCCTACCGTGGGTTCAAATCCCACCGTCACCGCCATCACGAAGGCCCCGACTCCCGCGAAATCGCGCGGATGTCGGGGCCTTCGTCGTCGGTGCTTTCGCTGCCGGTCAGCCGCCATAGCGGACGTAGAAGGAGCCGGGGCCGCAGGTATAGGTCGCGGGCCCCACGGTGTGCACGCCTTCTCCGAGGCGAGCGCAGGTCTGCCCGGCATCCACCAGGGTGGCGCCGAGCATGAACACGATCACCAGCGTCACGGCGACGCCGACGCCTGCGATGACGACGCCCGCGAGCGCGAGTCCGTTGCGGTCGTGGCGAGGGGTCTGTCAGCGGGGATCGACATGAGGTGACCATATCGGCGCCGGTGCTCGTTGATCACGAGCACCGGGCAGGCCCGAATGTCACGGCACTTGACATCTGCATAGTAAGCGCGCATATTAAATTCATGATCGAACTCGCTGCCGCCGTCCGCACCTCCTCCGCCGCGCCCGCAGACTACTTCGCGCGATGGATCGACCACGCGTCATGGCCGGAGTGGTCGCCCGACACCGAGTGGGTGCGTGTGGAGGGCCCCGTGCGCGCCGGCACACGGGGCGTATTGAAGCCGGTGGGCGGCCCGAAGACCCGGTTCACGATCTCCGAGTGCGAGCAGGACCGCGTGTACACCGACGTCAGCAGCGTGCCGGGGGCACGCCTCACGTTCCGACACACGGTCGAGTCCGCGCCCAATGGGTCCACGCTCACCGTCCGCGTGTGGATGACCGGTCCCCTCGCGCGGGTGTGGGCGCGGACGGCCTTCAAGGGGTTCTCGGTCTCGGTCCCGGAGGATCTCGATCGTCTCATCGCACTCGTCGAGACCCCGTGACAGAGTGATTCTCGGTGCCGATCGAGGAGACGAAGAACGACGCATGACAGCGGGGTTGAACACGCGATTCGAGTCCGACGATGCCAGCCCGGGCTTCATGCTCTGGCGCGTGACCAATCGTTGGCAGGCGGTGATGCGCCGGACGCTCGCACCCTTCGACCTGACGCACGTGCAATTCGTGCTGCTCGCCGCCCTCACTTGGCGAGCCGACCCCGAGGGGATGACCCAGGTCGACCTCGCCCAGACCGTGCGCACCGACCCGATGATGGTCTCGCAGGTGCTCCGCGCGCTGGAAGCAAAGGGGCTCGTCGAACGGCGCGTCGACCCCGCTGACGCCAGGGCGCGGCGCGTGCTGGCCACCGCTGCAGGGGCCGACAAAGCACGCACAGCTAACGCCGCGGTCGAGGCGGCCGACGAGGAGTTCTTCGGCCCACGTTCGGCCGCGCCGATGTCGCTCCTCGAGCACCTCTCGCATCTGGATCGCTGATCAGTAACGACAACTCGATCAACGGCGCCGCTTGGCCGCCTCTGTCGCCTGGCGCTCGGCGATCACCGGGTAGGTGCCCGTGTAGCCCTCCCGTGCCGCAACGGCGGCCTGGATCTTGCCGCGGGCTCCGAACCAGCCGACGATGAGCGCCGGGATCAGCACGATGAGCGACGCCAGCACCCACCTGCCGGTCTCGGAGAAGCCCATCGTGACGAGCACGAAGACGAGGAACGCGAGCGTGAGATATGACGTGAACGGCGCCCCGAACAGGCGGAAGGACGGACGCTGGAGCCTGCCCTCTTTGGCCCACTTCACGAGCTTGAGCTGGCAGAGGATGATGGTCGCCCAGCCGCCGATGATGCCGAGCGCTGATACCTCGAGCACGATCTCGAACGCCTGCGAGGGCCACAGTGCGTTGATGCCGACGCCTGCGAGGGTGATGACGGCCGTCAGCAGGATGCCGCCGTAGGGCACCCCGTTCCTGCTCATCTTGGCAGTGAACGCGGGGGCCGAGCCGTTCACCGACATCGAGCGCAGGATGCGGCCGGTGGAGTACAGGCCCGCGTTCAGGCTCGACAGCGCGGCGGTGAGGACGACGAAGTTCATCACCGAACCCGCGATCGCACCGGTCTCGGGGGAGCCGATGTGCGAGAAGAACGTCACGAACGGCGACTGTCCGGCCTCGTAGGTGCTGAACGGCAGCAGGAGAGACAGCAACAGGATCGACCCGACGTAGAAGATCGCGATACGGAAGACGACCGTGTTGATCGCCTTCGGCATGACCTTCTCCGGGTGGGCGGTCTCACCGGCGGCGGTGCCGACGAGCTCGATCGCGGCGTAGGCGAACACGACGCCGGAGATCGCGAGGAGCGGCGCGACGAAGCCCATGGGGAAGAGGCCGCCGTTCTCGGCGATGACGCTGAAGCCCGTGGCGCCGACATCGGTCGCGCCGTTGAAGATCAGGAAGCAGGTCCCGACGATCAAGAAGATGACGAGCGCGGCGACCTTGATGAGCGCGAACCAGAACTCCATCTCGCCGAACAGCTTGACGCTCACGAGGTTGAGTGAGAGCACGACCACCAGGGCGATCAAGGCGATCGTCCACTGCGGCACCTGCTGCAACGGCTGCCAGTACTGCGCCCAGAACTTCACGTACAGGGCCGTCGCGGTGACGTCCACGATGGAGGTCATGGCCCAGTTGAGGAAGTACATCCATCCGGCGCCGTACGCGAGCTTCTCGCCGTAGAACTCGCGGGCGTACGAGACGAAGGAGCCGGACGAGGGGCGGTGCAGCACGAGCTCGCCGAGCGCGCGCAGGATGAGGAAGGCGAAGAAGCCGCACACGGCGTAGACGAGGATCAGCGAGGGGCCGCTGGAGGCGAGGCGGCCGCCGGCGCCCATGAACAGACCCGTTCCGATCGCGCCGCCGATGGCGATCATCTGAATCTGTCGTGGGCGCAGCGTCTTGTGGTACCCGGCGTCCTCGCTGGAGAAGTCCTGCGCGGCCTCGGTGCGATCTCCCGTCAGCTCGCGCGCGTTCTCGCGGGCGTCCTCGGGATCCATGCGCGAGAGCGCCTCGTTGTCCGTCATCCCGCAATCATGGAGACGGCGTGTTCCGCTCGCGTGGCACGTGCGCACGCGTGTCGTGAAAAATCAGCCGATGGTCGGGGGCGTTTCGACTCACGACTGTGCCGCCCGCTCAACGATCGGCTGGGGACGGCGGCTCCCGGTCGTTGAGCGAGCGCAGCGAGTCGAGACGCGGCGTCAGAGCTCGAGGCCGACCGCGGCGGAGCAGCGCGCCAGCTCGTCCGCGTCGAGCACGAGATCGGCGGCGCGCGCGGAGTCGGTGATGGATGCCGCGCGTCGCGCCCCCGGAATCGGCACGACGCGCGGGCTCAGGGAGAGCTCCCACGCGAGCACGACCTGCTGCGCGCTCACGGAGTGGGCCTCGCCGATCTCGCGGAAGACGCCGAAGCGTTCGCCCACCGTGCGTCCTGCCCCGCCGGTGCCGCCGAGCGGGCTCCACGGAAGGAAGGCGATGCCGTGCGCGTCGCAGTACCGCAGCTCGCCGAAGCTGCCCGGATACCGCGGCGAGAACTGGTTCTGCACACTCACGAGGTTGCCCGCGCCGAGCACCTGCTCGGCGATCGCGATCTCTTCGACGCTCGCGTTGGAGATGCCCAGTGCCCGCACGAGACCTTCGTCCTGCAAGGTCTTCAGGTTCTGCATGATCTCGCCGTACACCATCCACCGGTCGGGGCGGTGGTACTGGTAGAAGTCGATGACCTCGACACCGAGGTTCTCCATCGAGCGCTGCACCGCCGAGCGCAGGTAGCCGAGTGATCCGTCACGGCCGAAGTCCTTCTCGGCGGTGCGCGTGATGCCGCCCTTCGTTCCGACCAGGATGCCGCTCGTGTCGCCGTCCCACGAGGCGAGCGCGTCGCGCACGATGCGCTCGTTGTGACCCATCTGATCCCACGAGGGCGCGTAGATGTCGGCGGTGTCGATGAAGGTGACCCCGGCATCCAGCGCGGCGTGCACCGTCCCGATCGCATCGGCGCGATCGGGCAGCTCGTTGTCGTTGTTCATCGAGACCGGCATGGCGCCCAGCCCGATCGCGGAGACGGTGAACGGTCCGATCGTGCGCTGCTGCATGGGGTTCCTTCCGGTCGGTCGTACGACGACGTACGCGCTCCACTCTGCCGCATGCCTGCGCCCCCGGGGCCGCCCGGACGGTCCGGACGGTCCGGAGGTGGTCAGTCCGAGGGGAGGCTCACCCGCAGGCGCGCGCCCCCGAGCGCCGCGTCCTCGATGCCGATGCGCCCGCCGTGGGCCTGCACGATGCGCCGGGAGGTGGCAAGGCCCAGCCCGAGTCCGGGCACGTCTGCCGCATCGCCGCGCTCCATGATGTCGAACACGCGGTCGCGCAGCGGCGCCGCCACACCCGGACCGTTGTCGTCGACGGTGATCGCCCACCCCGTCGGCCCGTGCTGCGCGTCCAGCTCGACGACGGGCGCGACACCGGCGGCTGCCGCGAACTTGAGGGCGTTGGCGAGGAGGTTCTGCAGCAGCACCGCGATCAGCGCCGGGTCGCAGACGATGGCGTCGTCGGGATCGATGCGCACGGTGATGCGGGCATCGAACGCGGCGACGGCTCGTTCGAGGTCGGCGATCACGCCCTCCACGAGCGGTCCCAGCGCGACGCGTTCGCGGTGGGCCTCGGCGCCGCCCACCCGTGCATAGGCGAGCAGCTCGGTGATCATGACGTTCATCCGCGCCGCCGCGGCATCCGCCCGACGCAGCGCGTGGGTCGTGCGCGACCCGTCGCCGTCGTCCACGCCGTCCAGGGCGAGATCGATCTGGCCCATGAGAGCCGTGAGCGGGTTGCGCAGATCGTGGCTGATCTGACCGGCGAAGTGCGCGAGTTGATCGTTGGAGCGCTCCAGCTCGTGCGTCAGCCGGCGCAGCTCCAGCACCTCCACGGCCTGCCCGGCCAGCAGATCCAGGGCGGAGCTCTGCTCCGCGGTGAGGGTGCCGGCATGGTCGTCGAAGACGCAGAGCGTTCCGATCGCGACACCCGCCGGAGTGATGAGCGGGCTGGAGGCGTAGAAGCGGACACGGCCGCGTGCACCGGTCACAAAGGGGTTCTCGGCGAAGCGCTCGTCGATGCTCGCGTCGGTGACGAACACGTGCCGGGCGTCAGGGAGCACGACGGCGCACATCGAGTCCTCGCGCGTGCAGGTGCCCGGCTCGATCCCGACGGTCGCGACCGCATACTGGTAGCGGTCGTCGATGATGTTCACCGCGGCGCCGCCGGCGTGGCACAGCGTCCTCGCGAGCCGAGCCAGGCCTTCGAGGTTGGGCTCCGCCGGTGCGCCGACGATGCGGTAGTCGGCGATCGCCTCGCGGCGCGCAGCGGCGTCAGTGATCGGCATACGCGTTCTCTCCTGTCGGCTGCGACCAGGATAACGGCGGGCTCCGCCGCGGCGGGCACCTAGGCTGGACCCATGGCGACCGGCGCAGTGATGCACACCTTCGACGTGCAGGTGGCCGACATCGACCGCGGCGTGTACGAAGAACTGTCGCTGCGGATGGCGCAGCATCCGTCCGAGACGGGCGCGTTCATGGTGACGCGCCTGCTCGCCTACTGCCTCGAGTACGCGGACGGCATCGCGTTCACCGAGGGTGTTTCGGCCACCGACGAACCCGCCGTGCTGGTGCGGGACGTGACCGGGGCGATCACGGCATGGATCGAAGTCGGGGCTCCCGACGCCGACCGATTGCACCGCGGCAGCAAGCTCGCCGAGCGCACCGTCGTCTACAGTCACCGCGACCCGGCCAAGCTGCTGCCCCTGTGGGCGGGCAAGAAGATCCACCGCGCCGACGACATCGTGCTGCGAACGTTCGATGCCGGATTCGTGGATGCCGCCGCCGACGCCGTCGAGCGGCGCAACGCCGTCACCCTCTCCGTGACGGAGGCCCAGCTCTACCTCGACGTCAACGGAGCGAGCCTGTCGTCGGCGCTGCACGAGCACGCACTGGCCTGACGCGCCGCACCGCGCACCTCCGCAGGATCGTGCGTACTCCGCATCCATCGCCGCTGAGCGGTGCGGAGTTCGTCGCTTTCTGCGGAGTTCGTGACCGCGTGTCGGGGTTTCGACGCGCTGCGCCGGCTCCACGACCGGGCGGGGGGCGGGGTTCGCTTGGGCTTGCCTTGCTGGCGCGCCCGCGGCGGTCGGCATACGGTGACGGGATGACCGAGATGGAATCCTCGCATCCTGATGAGCCGCACCGCGGCGGCGTGGCGCAGCGACTGAACTGGCTGCGCGCCGGCGTGCTCGGAGCGAACGACGGCATCGTCTCCACGGCGGCGGTCGTCGTCGGCGTGGCCGGCGCGACGGCCGAGGTCATGCCGGTTCTGCTCGCCGGGTCGGCCGCCCTCGTCGGCGGGGCGATCTCCATGGCGCTGGGGGAGTACGTGTCGGTCTCCAGCCAGCGCGACAGCGAGCACGCCCTCATCGAGAAGGAGCGCAGGGAGCTCGCCGACGATCCGGAGGCCGAGTTCGTGGAACTGGTCGGTCTCTACCGTGAGCAGGGACTCAGTGAGGAGACGGCCACGCGCGTCGCGACCGAGCTGACCGCGCGCGACGCGCTCGCCGCGCACCTGTCGGCCGAGCTGAACATCGACCAGGACGACGTGGTGAGTCCGTGGCACGCCGCGTTCGCCTCGGCCGTCGCCTTCTTCGTGGGCGCTCTTCTGCCGATGGCGACGATCCTCCTCCTGCCGCATCCGGCGCGCCTCGTCTGGACGTTCGTGTCCGTGCTGCTCGCCCTCGCCGTCACCGGCTACCTCGCCGCCTGGCTGGGCGGCGCCAACCGCGGCCGCGCCATCATGCGGACGGTCATCGGCGGCGCGCTCGCGCTGGGTGCCACCTTCCTCGTCGGCACCCTCTTCGGCACCGCCGTCGGCTGACCCACCGCGTCGGCGTGCGCCCGGCGTAGGGTGAGCCGCATGCGGACTCCGATGGCGTATCTGCGCGGGGCGCGGCATCCCGAGGCCGGCCGACGAGGCGTTCCTCCAGGTGCTCGACGGTGTCGCGGGGCGGTCGTGGTATCACCGCTTCGACTCCGAGGAGTTCGCGGCATCCGACCGGCGTTTCGAGGTGCGCGTCGGCGGCAACATCTTCGACTCCGACGGGGCCAGGCGTTTCCCGCGGGGTACGTCTGGCTCGCGTCGAACCACATCGACCCGGTCGGCGGCGGTGCGACGGACGCTTCACTCGTGGCATCCGTCGCCATCATCCCGTGGCTGCGGGGCTCGTTCCGCGGCTCGGTCGTGGGACTTCGCCACGGCGGTCGTCTGCACCGCTGCACCACCTACAACCGGTCTCGCGAGCGCAGCCTCACCATCGACGACGACCGCGTGGAGTGGAGCATGGAGGGTCCCGACGGGCGGCTCGAACTCGAAGCCGAGCGCGTGCGCGGGGGCCTGCTGCACGCGCCGCTGCGCACCGCGATGCGCCAGCGCGTGGAAGGGACGCTCGATGCCCGCGTGATCATCCGGCACACGGATGCCGCGGGGCGCGTGCTCCTGGAGGGCGTCGGCGCGTGCGCGGGGCTGGAGGTCTTCGGCGACACCGCGCGCCTGCTCGCCCTGCGCTGACCCGCCCCTCTGCGGCCTCACACGCGGATCGGGGTCGCATTCCGTCGTAACCAGCCTCAGCTGGCGACGCAACGCGACCCCGATTCTGCGGGTCTGCCCGGGTGAGCGGGCGATCAGATGCGCACGAGCATCTTTCCCGTGTTGGCGCCGCGCATCATGGACAGGAAGGCGTCGACGGTGTTCTCGATGCCGTCGACGATCGTCTCGTCGTAGACGATGCCGCCCTCAGCGAACCAGCCCGACATCTTCTGCTGGAACTCGGGGGCCAGGTGCAGGTACGCGGCGAGCGTGAAGCCCCGCATCGTGAGGGCGCGCGTGATCATGTTCGACATGTTGTCGGGACCGGGCCGGCGCTCGGTGCTGTTGTAGCCGGTGATGGCGCCACACAGAGCTGCTCGTCCGCCGTCGTTGAAGGCGTCGAGCGCCGCCTCGAGGTGGTCGCCGCCGACGTTGTCGAAGAACACGTCGATGCCGTCGGGCGCGGCCTCCGCGAGAAGTGTGCGCACATCTCCGGACTTGTAGTTGAAAGCGGCGTCATAGCCGTACTTCTCGGTCAGCAGGGCGACTTTCTCCGGCGTTCCGGCCGAGCCGATGACCCGCCCTGCGCCCAGGCGCTTGGCGATCTGGCCCACTGCGGTGCCGACGGCGCCGGCCGCGCCGGAGACGAAGACGGTGTCGCCGGGCGTGAGGTGCGCGATGGCGGTGAGTCCGACGTACGCGGTGAGCCCGGTCATACCGAGGATGTGCAGGTTCAGCGAGAGCGGCACCCCGGGAATCTCCGGGATGGCGCGGAAGGTCGCGGCATCGGCCTGGACGACGTCCGACCAGCCGTGCTGGTGCAGCACGACCGTGCCGACCGGCAGGTCGTCGGATGCCGAGGCCACCACGCGCCCGACCGCGCCGCCGGAGATGGTCTCGCCGAGCGCGTAGGGGGCGACATAGCTGCGGGTGTCGTTCATGCGACCGCGCATGTAGGGGTCGACGGAGACGAACTCGTTGCGTACGCGCACTTCGCCGGCCTGGGGGGCGCCGTAGGTGACCGTCGCGACGTGGAAGTCGTCGTGCGTGGGCCACCCGACGGGGCGGGCGGCGAGCTGGATCTGAGTGCTGGTGGCGTCTGTCATTCGTTCTCCTTGTGGGATGCGGATGGGGATGGGGTCGGGTGTGCGACGGGGGTGGGTCAGATGAGCAGGCCGATGGCGAGAGCCACCACCCCCAGGGTGGGGATGACGCCCTGCTTCAGGGCGGCGGAGGCCTTGTCGGGGCTGGACACCAGCAGCACCAGCGAGGCCGCGGTCATCGAGCCGGCGCCCGCGAAGACGAGAGCCGCACCCGCCGCGGTGGCACCGGTGGCGAAGAGGACGACGCCGATGGCGACCAGCACGGCGAGGAACAGGTTGTAGAAGCCCTGGTTGAAGGCCATCTCGCGCGTGGCCTGAGCTTCTTCGGCGCTGGTGCCGAACGTGGCACGGGCGCGCGGCGTGGTCCAGGCGATGGACTCGAGCCAGAAGATGAAGACGTGGATGAGCGCCGCGACGGAGGCGAGCACGAGACCGACGATGACCATGGGAATCCTCCTGTTTCTGAACTGACTGGTTCAATATATACTGAAACGGTCGTTTTAGAAAGTGAGGTGGATGCCATGGCCAGAACTCGGGAGTTCGATCGCCGCGCCGTCGTGCGCGCCGCCCGGCAGTTCTTCTGGGAGCACGGCTACGAGGACGCCTCGATCGCGGGGCTCGAGGCGGCGACCGGGCTCAACCGCTCCAGCATCTACAACGCATTCGACTCCAAGCGCGGCCTGTTCGACGCGGCGGTGCAGAGCTACCTCGACGAGGTCGTGCGTCCGCGACTCGCCCCGCTCGAGGCGGAGACCGTCGAGGCCGGGGCGCTCCGCGCGTACCTCAGCGGCCTCGCCGACGCCTTCGCCCGTGTCGGCTCGATGCCCGCCGCGCACGGCTGCCTGCTCATCAACGCCGCCGGAGCGCCCGTCGCGCGCGACTCCGACGTCGCGCACGTGATCGACGACTACCGTGCCGAGCTGCGGACCGCGATCGGCCGCGGCGTCGATGTCGCGGTGCCCGCGGCATCCGCCGCGCGCCGTGCGCGCCTCGCCGACGCCGTCACGGGGCTCGTCGTCGCGGCGTTCGCTCTCGTCCGCCCGTCGGCTCCCGAAGCGATCCGCAGTCTCGAGACCGCCGCCGCCCTGGTGGATGCCGAGGGCGCCGCCGACTGAGGGTGTCGGCGTTTCGACTCGCTGCGCTCGCTCAACGACCGGGGGCGGGGGTGCCGGCGGGCGGGGCGATGTACGCGGTGGCGGAGGGGGCGCCACAGATTCGCCCTCGCGTCGTGCGCGCGTGCGCATCGTGTCGTTCTAGTCTTCCCTCACCGCGTCACTGGGGACGACGGTGCACCCATGACGTTGCGAGGGCGGAGAAGAGCGATGAGCGACTTCGGCAGCACCACACCGATTCATCTGGAACGCGGCGACGGCAAGGGCCTCGCCGCCGGCACCCTGGGGCTGTGGGGGTCGACCGTCATCGGCCTGGCGTCGACGGCCCCCGTCTACTCCCTGGTCGCGACGCTCGGTTTCGTCGTGCTCGCCGTGGGGGCGCAGGCGCCGATCGCCTTCATCATCGCGTTCGTCCCGATGCTGTTCACGGCGTTCGCGTATCGCGAGCTGAACAACAAGATCCCCGACTGCGGCACGACCTTCACGTGGGGGACGAAGGCCTTCGGGCCGTGGGTGGGCTGGATGGGCGGCTGGGGCGTCGCGATCGCGGGCATGGTCGTGCTCGCCAACCTCGCGCAGATCGGCTCGATCTACTTCTGGGCGCTGTTCGGCATGGAACTCGAGAACAACGACTGGCGCATCATCCTCGTGGCCGTGCTGTTCATCGCATCGATGACGTGGGTGAGCTGGCGCGGTGTCGAGATCGGCGAGCGCATCCAGAACGTGCTGCTCGGCGTGCAGTACCTGGCCCTCGCGATCTTCGTCGTCGCGGCGCTCTGGGAGTTCTTCGCGGGCAACGCCCCCGCTCCCACCCCCTTCGACTGGAACTGGCTGAATCCGTTCGCGTTCACCGACTACCACGGTTTCACCGAGGCCGTGCTGCTCGCCCTGTTCATCTACTGGGGCTGGGACTCGTGCCTCGCGCTCAACGAGGAGACCAAGGACCCCAAGCGCATCCCGGGGCGCGCGGCGCTGCTGACCACCGTCATCCTGCTGTTCACCTACGTTTCGGTCACGATCGCCGCCATGATGTACGCGGGGCTCGGCGAGGACGGGCCGGGTCTGGCCAACCCCGACAACGCCGACGACTTCTTCCTCGCGATCAAGGACGGCCTGCTCGGCCCGTGGGGCTGGCTGCTCGTGGTCGCCGTGCTGATCTCGGCCGTGTCCTCGACGCAGACGACCATCCTGCCCACCGCGCGCGGCACGCTCGCGATGGGCGTCTACCGCGCACTGCCCGCGCGGTTCAAGGACGTGCACCCGGTGTACAAGACGCCGTCGTTCTCGACGATCGTCGGTGGCACCGTGGCCATCTGCTACTACCTCGGCATGACGCTGATCAGCGACAACATCCTGCAGGACTCGATCTCCTCGCTCGGCCTCGCGATCGCGTTCTACTACGCCATCACCGGCTACGCCTGCGTCTGGTACTTCCGCCGCGACCTTCGCAACTCCGCGCGTGAGCTGTGGGTCAAGGGCATCTTCCCGCTGCTGGGCGCCCTCATGCTGACCTTCGCCTTCGTGCAGTCCGCCATCGACATGTTCGACGTGAACTACGGCAACACGGTGCTGCTCGGCATCGGCGGCACCTTCGTCGTGGGCATCGGAGCGCTGCTCGTCGGCGTCGTGCTGATGTTCGTCTGGTACCTCTTCCCGCGCTCGAAGCCGTTCTTCCAGGGGCGCTCTCTGAACCGCGAGACCCCGGTGCTCGTTCCCGAGGAGCCCGGCGACATCATCCGCTCCATCGACGGCGGCATCTGACGACCGCGCCTGTCGGCATCCCCTTCCTCTCAACGACAAGGAATCTCATGCGTATCCTCATCGTCGGCGCCGGAGGCGTCGGCTCGGCCGCCGTCCGCATCGCCGTCCGCCGCGACTTCTTCGAGAAGCTCGTCGTCGCCGACTACGACCCGGCGCGCCCGCAGGCGCTCGTCGACGAGGTCGCCGACCCGCGCGTCGAGGCGGCCCAGGTCGACGCTTCGCGTGCCGATGCGGTGGCGGGGCTCATCGAGGCGCACGGCATCACCCACGTGCTCAACGCCGTCGACCCGCGCTTCGTCATGCCGATCTTCGACGGCGCACTCGCCGCCGGCGCCACCTACCTCGACATGGCGATGAGCCTGTCGACGCCGCATCCCGAGCAGCCGCACGCACTGCCGGGCGTCAAGCTCGGCGACGAGCAGTTCGCCAAGGACGGCCAGTGGAAGGATGCCGGTCGGCTCGCCCTCGTCGGCATCGGGGTCGAGCCGGGGCTGTCGGACGTCTTCGCCCGCTATGCCGAAGACCATCTGTTCAGCGAGATCGACGAGCTCGGCGTGCGCGACGGAGCGAACCTCGTGGTGGCCGGCTACGACTTCGCACCGTCGTTCTCGATCTGGACGACGATCGAGGAGTGCCTCAATCCGCCGGTCATCTACGAGAAGGACCGCGGCTGGTACACGACGGAGCCGTTCAGCGAGCCCGAGGTGTTCGACTTTCCGGGCGGGATCGGTCCGGTGGAATGCGTCAACGTCGAGCACGAGGAGGTGCTGCTGATGCCGCGCTGGACGAAGGCGAAGCGCGTCACCTTCAAGTACGGCCTGGGCGACGAGTTCATCGGCGTGCTGAAGACCCTCCACAAGCTCGGCCTGGACAGCACCGCGAAGGTCAACGTCAAGGGCGTGGAGGTTTCGCCGCGCGACGTGGTCGCCGCGTGCCTTCCCGACCCGGCGACCATCGGCGACAAGATGAGCGGCAAGACCTGTGCCGGCGTGTGGGTCACGGGAACCGGCGTCGACGGCCGCCCGCGCTCGACGTACCTGTACCACGTGGCCGACAACGAGGAGACGATGCGCGAGTACGGTTCGCAGGCGGTCGTCTGGCAGACCGCCATCAACCCGGTCATCGCGCTCGAGCTGCTCGCCACGGGGGTGTGGACCGGTACCGGCGTGCTCGGCCCCGAGGCGTTCGACGCGAAGCCGTTCCTCGACCTGCTCGCCGCGCCCGCGCCGACCGGTTACGGCTCGCCGTGGGGCATGGAGGACAGGGCGGTCTGAACCACCGCGGTGCGAGGATGGTCAGATGACCACCCACGTGATCACCGGAGCGGGCTCCGGCATCGGAAACCTCGTCGCCGAGCGGCTCGCGGCGCGCGGCGACCGCCTCGTGCTCATCGTCCGCGATGCCGCCCGGGCCGACGATCTGTCGCGCGCGTTCCCGGGCAGCGTCACCATCGTCGCCGACCTTGCGCACCCGGCTGCGATCGCCGACGCGATGCACCACGCTGATGCCGTCCCGGAGCGGATCGACAGCGTCATCCACGCCGCGGGCATCGTCGAACTCGGCCGCGTGGGCGATCTGCCGGTATCGGCGTGGGAGAGCCAGCTGGCCGTGAACCTGACCGCGCCCGCCGAGCTGACCCGGCTGCTGCTGCCGCGGGTGCGCGCTGCCCGTGGCCAGGTGGTGTTCGTCAACTCGGGCGCGGGTCTCACCGCGCATCCGCAGTGGGCGGCGTACGCGGCATCCAAGCACGGGCTCAAGGCCCTCGCCGACGCCCTCCGCGGCGAGGAGGCCGAGCACGGCGTGCGCGTGACGAGCGTGTATCCCGGGCGCACCGCCACCCCCATGCAGGCGGAGGTCCACGCGCAGGAGGGGGCGGACTACGACCCCGACCGGTGGATCGACCCGGCGTCGGTCGTCACGGCCGTGCTCACGGCGCTCGATCTTCCGCGTGACGCGGTCATCAGCGATCTGACCGTCCGACCCGGCCCGCGATGACCGACGAGGTCGCCGCCGGCGCCGACCAGCTCGACACCGTGCTCTCCGACGCCCGCCGTCGTCTGGCGGGATCGCCGCGCGAACGTCTGGGTGACTGGGCCCACAGCCGGCGGCTGCTGGGCTTCGGCCGCGCTCCGCGGATCGTGCCGGTCGACGAGGCGTGGCACGTCGGTGTGCTTCTCATCGCGGATGCCGAGGTCTATGCCACCGGCGAGATCCTCCGCGCCCGCGCCGAGGCGGTCCGCGGCTACACGGCGGAGGCGCAGCGCGCCCGTTCGGAGCGTGCGGCCGCGGCGGCGCGCGGCGGGTTCGTCGACGGCGAGGTGCTGCACCTGGGTGCGACGCAGATCGACCTCGACGCCGTGCGCCGGGGTGAGCGCTCCGGGCCGTTGGTGCTCGTCGACGGCATCCCGCTGGTGACGTGGACGGCGGCCGGCGTGCGTCGGCCGCTGGCCGACTACCTCGACGACCAGCTCTCGCTGCGCTGACGCGGCTGCGCTGCCGCACGGTGCGCCGCTGGTTCTCGCCCGTCGCGGCGCGCTCGGTGCCGCGGGTCCATATTTGTTGTCATGTGAAACATATTGGTCCGAGGATGGGAGGGCGGCGGAGCAGCCGCAGAACGGGAGCCGTCATGACCATCGCTCGCGCCGCCGTCGACCTCGACGTCACGGGTCCGCAGATCAGCCGCCACCTCTACGGGCACTTCGCCGAGCACCTCGGCCGGTGCATCTATGGCGGCTTCTGGGTGGGGGAGGACTCGCCGATCCCGAACGAGCGCGGCATCCGCCTCGACGTCGTCGAGGCCCTCCGCCGCCTCCACGTCCCGAACCTGCGCTGGCCCGGCGGGTGCTTCGCCGACGAGTACCACTGGCGCGACGGAATCGGGCCCCGCGATGAGCGCCCGACGATGGTCAACACCAACTGGGGAGACGTCGTCGAGAACAACGCCTTCGGCACCCACGAGTTCATGGATCTGTGCCACATGCTCGGCGCCGAGCCGTACGTCAACGGCAACGTCGGCAGCGGCACCGTGCAGGAGATGAGCGAGTGGGTCGAGTACCTCACCCGTTCGGGCGACAGTCCGATGGCACGCCTGCGCCGGGCGAACGGTCGCGACGAGCCGTGGCGGGTGCCGTTCTGGGGGCTCGGGAACGAGGCGTGGGGGTGCGGCGGCAACATGACGCCCGAGTACTACACCTCCCTCGCCCGGCGCTACGCGACCTTCTGCAGGGAGCACGACGGCAACACCCTCACCCGTATCGCGGCCGGCGCCGCCGACGACGACGTGCGCTGGACGCACGCACTCATGGCGTCGGCGATGTCGACGAACGCCCCCGACCCGCAGCGCTCGCCGTTCCAGGCGATCTCGTTCCACTACTACACGCACGCCGGCACCGGCATCCAGAAGGAGTCGGCGACGGCGTTCTCGCGCGACGAATACGTACGCACGATCGGCAAGGCCTACGAGATCGAGCGCGTGATCCGCGCGCACGAAGCCGTCATGGACGCCTACGACCCCGAGCGCACCATCGACCTCGTCTGCGATGAATGGGGCACCTGGTGGAGCGTGGAGCCGGGGACCAACCCCGGCTTCCTCTTCCAGCAGAACACGGTGCGCGATGCGCTGGTCGCCGGCATCCACTTCGACGTGTTCCACCGCCACGCTGCGCGGCTGCGCATGGCGAACATCGCGCAGACGCTCAACGTGCTGCAGGCGATGATCCTCACCGACGACGACGGCGGACTCGTGCTGACCCCGACCTATCACGTGTACGAGATGAACGTCGGCCACCATGATGCGCTGTCGGTGCCCGCACACGTCGTGTCGGCACCGCGGGTGGGAGTCGACGGGGCCGACCTGCCGGCGCTGTCGCTGTCGGCATCCATGAAGGACGGCGCCGTGCTCGTCTCGCTCACGCACGTCGGCGTCGACGACGCGCTGCCCGTCGAGATCGACCTCCGCGGTCGCAACGCCAGGGTCGTGCGCGCCCGCGTGCTGACCGGACCGGATGCCGCGGCGCACAACACCCCGCAGGCGCCCGACACGGTGCGCCCGGTGCCGTTGGAGGCCACGGTGGAGGCGGGTGTCCTGCGCGTCGATCTGCCGCCGCACGCCTTCGCGACCGTCGAGCTCGCCCTCGACTGATCGCGCGGAAGAACGGCCCGCCCCGGGAAGGGGCGGGCCGTCTGGTCGAGTGGCGGAAGAGGCGAAAGACCGCTACTCGACGTGTGTGCCCACGATGCGGGCATCGGCGGCCGTGACCGGGTGCACGTCTCCGGTGAGGGTGACGGTTGCGACGCTCTCGCGGTCGGCCACCGACTCCCCGACCCAGAGATCGACGCGGCCGGGCTCGACGATGCGGATGCCGCGCCGGTCGGTGAACGCCAGGCGTGCGGTCGGAACCTCGAAGTGCACGCGCGCGCTCGCTCCCGCCGCGAGCGTGACCCGGGCGTATCCGAGCAGCTGGGCGACCGGTCGGACGACGCTGGCGTGCACGTCGTGCGCGTACAGCTGCACGATCTCGGTGCCGGGGCGGGAGCCGGTGTTGGTCACCGTGACACTCACCGGCAGAACGCCGCCGGCATCGACCTCGGCCGGCGCTGACAGGTCGGTACGGGTGAACGTCGTGTAGCCGAGTCCGAACCCGAACGGACGCACCGGCGCGCTGTCGGCGCTGGTCACATCGCTGTTGCCGCCCAGGATCGGATGCAGGTACGAGAACGGCTGCGCGCCGGCCGAACGCGGCAGCGAGACGGGCAGTCGGCCCGAGGGTGAGACCGCACCGGACAGCACACGCGCGATCGCGACACCGCCCTCCTCGCCCGGGAAGAACGCCTGCACGACCGCGCGCGGCCGCGCATCGGCGTCTGCGTCCAGGGCCCACGCGAGCGCATAGGGTCGGCCGGTCACGACCACGAGCACGACCGGGGTGCCCGTGGCGACGACGGCGTCGACGAGCTCGCGCTGCACGCCCGGCAGCTCCAGGCTCTCCGCGTCGTTGCCCTCGCCCACGGTGCCGCGTCCGAACAGGCCGGCGCGGTCGCCGACCACGACGATCGCGACATCGGCGGATGCCGCGGCATCCACCGCGGCGCCGAAGCCCGACCGGTCCTCGCCCTCGACCTCGCAGCCCGCGACAGAGACGATCGCGGCGTCGGGCAGCTCTGCGCGCAGCGCCTCGACGACCGTCGGGATCGCGAAGCCGTATGGCGTTCCCGGGTGATGGGCCAGCACGTGGTTGGCGAACGAGTAGCAGCCCATCAACGCCGAGGCGTCGTGGCCGTTCGGGCCGATCACCGCGATGCGTGCCGGACCGGCCGTGCCGGTGGACAGCGGCAGCGTGCCGTCGTTCGACAGCAGCACGAGCGAGCGCTCCGCGAGCTCGCGCGCGACCTCACGGTGCGCCGGCGAGTCGAGGTCGATCGCGGTCGGAGGTTCGCTCTCGTCGGGATCGAGCAGCCCTAGCCCCTCCTTCTGCGCGAGCACGCGGGCAAGCGCCCGATCGACGAGCGCCTCGTCGATGCGGCCGTCGCGTAGCCCGGCGAGCAAGGGAGCGGCGTAGGCGTCGCCGCTGGGCAGCTCGACGTCGATGCCGGCGGTCAGCGCCAGGCGTGCCGCCTCGGTACGGTCGGCGGCGACGGCGTGCATCGTCTCGAGGAAGGCGATCGCGAAGTAGTCCGAGACGACCACGCCGTCGAAGCCCCACGTTCCGCGCAGCAGGTCGGTCAGCAGCCGCGGGTCCGAGGCCACCGGAACGCCGTCGATATCGGTGTAGGAGTTCATCACCGAGCGTGCGCCGCCGTCGCGCACCGCCATCTCGAACGGCGGCAGGAACACGTCGGCGAGCTCACGCGGACCGGCGTGGACGGGCGCGTGGTTGCGGCCCGCCTGCGAGGACGAGTAGCCGACGAAGTGCTTCAGGGTCGCGTGCACCCCGGCATCCTGGATGCCGCGCACGTAGGCCGTGGCGATCGTCGCCACCGCGTAGGGATCCTCCGAGATGCACTCGTCGACACGCCCCCAGCGGGGATCGCGGATGACATCGAGCACGGGGGCGAGGGTCTGGTGCGCGCCGAGTTCTCGCATCGATTCGCCGATGAGGCGTCCCATCCTCTCGACGAGCTCGGGGTCGAACGCCGCGCCCCACGCCAGGGGCGTCGGGAACGTCGCCGCTCTCCAGGCCGCGAGCCCCGTCAGCGACTCCTCGTGAACGATCGCGCGAATGCCGTGACCGGATGCCGCGGCGAGACGGCGCTGCTCGTTCCACAGCCAGGCCGCGCGTTGCGCGGCATCCACGGGCCTCGTGCCGTAGACGCGCGTGAGGTGGCCGAGGCCGTGTGCCGACGCCCGCTCGTAGCGGTCGGAGGGCGTCGCTTCGCCGGCCAGCATCTCGCCGGCCATCGGCGCGACCACCTCGTCGCCCTGGTCGACCCAGAAACCGGTCAGCTGCGCCACCTTCTGCTCGACGGTCATCGCGGCCATGAGCGCGGCCACCCGGGGGGAGACCGGCTCGGCGAGCGGCTGGTGGAGGGGGGAATCGGAGATCGTCATACGGATCAGCCCTTCACGGCGCCCGTGAGGCCGCCGACGATGCGACGCTCGAACAGGCTGAAGAACAGCAGTGCCGGGAGCATCGACAGTGAGGTGAAAGCCAGCACCTTGGCGGTGTCGACCGAGTACTGGGAGGAGAAGGCCTGCACGCCCAGAGGCAGCGTGAAGCTCGCCTCGTTGTTCAGGATGAACAGGGGGAGCAGGTAGCTGTTCCAGCTGCCGATGAACGCGAGGATGCCGACCGTGATGACGCCGGGCACCGACAAGGGCAGCACCATCCGCCAGAAGAAGCCCAATCGGCTGCAGCCGTCGATGAACGCGGCTTCCTGGATCTCGTCCGGGATCGCCCGCAGGAACGGCACGAGGATGATGATCGTCGTCGGCAGCGCGAACGCGATCTGCGGAAGGATGATGCCGGCGAGCGAGTTCATCAGGCCGAGGTCACGGATGACGATGTACAACGGCGTGATGGCGACCGTGATCGGGAACATGAGACCCGCAGCGAACAGCGCATAGAGCGCGCCGCGCCCGCGGAACGGATACCGCGCGATGACGTAGCTGGCCATGAGCCCGAGTGCGACCACTCCGGCGGTGGTCGCACCGGCGGCGATGATCGAGTTGAGCACCTGACGCCAGAACTGCGGCCCGGTGAGGACGTTCAGGTAGTTCTGGACGTTCCACGGATCGGGCCAGCCGGCGGGGTCGACCGTGATCTGCGAGTTGCTGCGGAACCCGCCGATGATGATGTACAGCACCGGCGCCAGCATGAGGGCGATCACGACGAGAGCGATGAAGTACACGAGCGGACTGCCCCAGGGCAGCCGCTCCTTCGTGCGGCGCGGACCCCGTCCGCGGTGTCCTGCGGTGGCCACCGTGGCGGTGGAGACGGGGGTGTCGACGGTGAGCGCGCTCATCGGGTCTTCTTCCCTTCGGTGATGGCGCCGGCCGTGTCGCGACGCAGCACGAAGCGCTGGTAGATGAGGGCGACGACGAGCGAGATGACGAAGATGACGACGGCGACGGCGTTGCCGAAGCCGAAGTTGCCGGCGTTGCGGCCGTTGACCACCATGTAGGTGGCCATCGTGGAGGTGCCAGCCGTCGAGGCGACGTACTGGCCCCAGATGATGTAGACGAGGTCGAACAGCTGCAGGGCCCCGATGATCGAGAGGAACGCCCAGATGCGCAGCGTGGGGGCCAGCAGCGGCAGCGTGATGCGCCAGTGGGTCTGCCAGTAGCCGGCGCCGTCGAGCGCCGCCGCCTCGTAGAGCTCCTCGGGGATGCCCTGCAGTCCCGCGAGGAAGAGGATGACGGCGAAGCCGACGTACTTCCACGTGAGGATGGCCATCAGCGTCCAGATGGCGATCGCCGGGTCCGAGATCCAATCGTGGGCGAGGGCGCCCAGCCCCCAGTTCTCCAACAGGCCGTTCACGGCGCCCTGCGTCTGCAGCATGAGGCCGAAGCCGGTGCCAACGACGACCTCGGCGATGACGTAGGGCACGAAGATCAGCACGCGGATGAGGGACTGCCCCCGCATCCGACGGTTGAGCAGCAGAGCCAGCAGCACCGCCACCGGACCCTGCAGCACGATCGAGGCGATCACGATGAAGCCGTTGTGCCCGAGGGCCTCGAGGAAGGTCGGGTCGGTGAGGATCGTGACGTAGTTCTGCAGGCCGACGAAGTCGGTGGGCGTGCCGTAGCCCTGCCAGCGGAAGAAGCCGTAGTAGGCCGCCATCGCCACCGGGAAGATGACGAAGCCGAGGAACATGATCAGCGCCGGCCCGACGAGCAGCGCGATCTCGAATCTCCCGGCCCAGCCCAGTCCACGGGGACGGCGGCGCGGCG
>NZ_JAUF01000024.1:0-17197 GCF_000585455.1 Microbacterium sp. MRS-1 | reverse complement strand
CCCGGCGGGCGGACCTGCCATGCTCGCAGGTCACGGCCCCATCGACCCGGCGATCGCCCGCCGACTCGCGGGACTGGCGCCCGGCTGGGATCGTGTGTTCACCGATCCGCACACCGGCATCCCGGTCGCCGTCGACCGCTATCGCCCCAGCGCGGAACTCTCCCGCTACCTCGCCGCGCGCGACGAACGGTGCCGCGCGCCCGGTTGCACCCGGCCGGCCCACGGATGCGACCGCGACCATACGACCGCAGCGGCAGACGGCGGCGCGACCGCCCACGAGAACCTGGCGCACCTCTGCCGACGCCACCACACGATGAAACACCACACCGCCTGGCGTGTGCGCCATCTCGGTGGCGGAACACTCGAGTGGACCGGCCCCACGGGGCGCCGCTACACCGACCGGCCACCGTCACTGGTGAGGTTCGTTCCCGCGACCGAGGATCCGCCCCCGTTCTGAGCGAGGTGGCACAGGTCAGCGAACAGTCGACGCTCCTGCGACGACCCGCACCACGGCGAGCGCACACGCGTCGTGGGTCAGACGCGACGGGCCCGCGAGCGACTCCGACACGACGTCGTCCCAGGGTGCACCCGGAGTGCACGCTGCTCGGGCCGACGTCCAGCCGTCGCGGAAGGGACCCCGCTTCACGACGTGGCAGCCGGGCCGGAACCCTCGCCGCTCGCGAGGGATTCGGCGGCGCGCGCGTCGAGCAGCTGCTCGAGCGCGTCGAGGTCGTACCCCCGCACGTAGCCGCGGAAGAACTCTGCCAGGGCGTCGGCCGGCAACGTCCTGATCCAGGCACGCGCGGCGGGCGTGATCGACGGAGAGCTCGAACAGCTGCGAGACCTCGTCGCGCGCACGCAGGAGCTGCGCCGATACGAGCCGCGGGCGTGATCAGTGCAGCGACGCGTCGGCGTCGGTGTGCAGCCACTCGGTGAACACGACCTCGAGGCCGGCGCGCGTCGGCGCGCACACCATCGGTCCCGCCTGCGCGTCGAGATCGCCGCGGAACGGCGCGACCCGCACCAGACGCAACGGCTCGCCGTCGACGCCGGCGCGCACCGTGAGGGCATCCTCGCCACGGCTCACGCGCACGCGCAACGGCCGCCCGGCCCACTCCGGCACGGCCCCGACCGACCAGTCCGACATGGTGTCGGTGACGACGGCGCCGACGCCGAGCACACCGTCGGCGTTCTCGACTCCGGCCTTCATCCAGCGCTCATCGTCGGCGCGCACGAACAGTCCCGCCTGATCGAACTGCGCTGTGAAGTCGGCCTCGAAGACGACCTCCATGGCCGTCCCGACCGGCAGCGGTGCGATCAGCGCGTGCTCGGTGTCGTGGACGAAGCCGTACGCCGTGCGGCGCCATGCGTCACTGCCTTCGACGGCCGTGACCACCAGCGCGCCGTCCCGCTCACTCACCGCGGCCGGCGGACTCGTCCACGTTCCGCCGTCCCAGGCGATGCGCTCCCTCATGCGTCCATCCTGTCGCGACCGGCACCGACGGCGGCCGCATCCGCCGGACCCGCGTGCAGGGTCAGCACCTCCACGCCGCGCGGGGCGACGCGCAGACCGTCTCCGGCATCGATGACGACCTCCTCGTCGGTGCGGTTGACGAGGAACACGTGCCGGGTCGCCTCGTCCCCGCGGACGATGACCTCGAGCCGGCCTCCCGCCGCGAGCGGGTCGGCTGCGAGCGCGTCGATCTCACCGGCGAGACGCTCGAGCAGAGCCCGGGTGCCCTCCCGACCGAGGTCGGCGGACACGTAGGTCGCCGACCCGGTGCCGACGCGGCGGTGGGTGACGGCCGGCATCCCCGCGAGCTCGCCCGCCGCGTAGGTGTCCAGCACCTCGACGTCGGCGCCGACGCGGGCGATCCGCTCGCTCCAGTGTGCCGCGCGGGCGCCGGAGGCGAGCAGGGCCGATTCTTCGGGCAGAAGCGGCACGAACTCTTCCACCGTCACGCCGAGGACGTCGCGAAGGGCACCCGGGTAGCCCCCGAGCCACACCCGGTCGTGCTGGTCGACGATGCCGGAGAAGTACGTCGTCACGAGATGACGACCGCTGCGGACGACGTCCTCCAGCTGGGCATCGTCGAACGCAATCTCGACCGTCGCGAGTTGGTGCGCATGTTCTCCATCGTCTCGGCGGAGGCCACCTACCCCGGACACGAGGCACACGACTGGCTGCGCCAGCGGTACGCGCGCGTCATCGCCGACTACGCCGGCGCGATCGCCGCCGATCGCGCCGCCGAAAGGATCGACCCGCCCGTCGGCGACGACACCGCTCTGGCCGCCCTGGTCATCACGGGGTGGGAGGGCGTTCAGATCCGCTGGCTCGCCGATGATTCGGACCCCGTGGCGGCCATGTCCCTGCTTCTGTCGAGTGCACTGCGACCACGGGCGGCATAATGGGTTTGTGCCTTCCGGCACGCTGAAGCCGAGAATCGAAGCCCCATGCCCTATCGCAACCAGGAAACGGTCGCGTCATGGGTGCGCGATTACCTCGAGGACCGCAACGTGGACGCTTCCTCCGTGTCGGTTCTCGAGAAGGACTTCACCCCGGGACCGGACTCCGGCCTCGTCGTCGTCGCCTTGAGCAACGCGTCCACGGTCACCTACATCCAGCCGGTCATCGCCGACGGCCACCCGCGGTGGGTGGTGACGTTCGAGCCCCGGACCGAGGGTTTCGACCTCGACGCCGCGGGCGTGGCCCGCCTGTCGGCCGATCTCTCCACCCTCGCCGACCTGTGCGGTTATCTGCAGGAACGCACCGAGCAGGCCATCGCCGACGCACCGACGGCCGCGGTCTGAGCCGCACCGCGCGGTGCGATCTAGATCAGAGGCGTCGTGAACACGGCGGTCGCCAGCGCGCCGAGCGCGACGATTCCGCTCACCGTCGCCGCCGCCTGCCACAGCGCTTGCGCGCGCGTCGACGGCGACTCGACACCGGGTTCGGGCCGCGCGGCATGAGCGCCGAACACCGCGCGCTGAGCGTCGACCAGGGTCATGTAACGGCCGACGGGGGTCGAGCGCGAGTCGAAGCCGACGAAGTGTCCGTCGGGCGTGCCCTCCACGCAGCCCACGTAGTCACCGGCGCGTGAGGCGACGAAGAAGTCCTCACTGACACGGGCCCAGGTCACGCGCCCCGCGGACGCCGGAGCGATGATGCTCATGCGACGGCCGCCAGCTCCGCGCGCGACGGCGCGGTGGTCAGCGCACGCTCCATCACCACTCCAGCCGCCGAAGCCGCCGCCTGGGCGATCTCGTTCACCCGCGCGGGGTCGAGGCGGATGGGCTCCGCGTCGTCGAACTCGAAGCGCAGCGGAATCGCGCTGTGCACCCACAGGGCCGTCCGACCGACGGCGTGCGACGAGAACGTGAGGCTGAAGCCCTCCGACCGGCGGAGCTTGGTCATCGCGACCATCCGAAGGTGAGCGAGGTCGACGTCGTCGATCTCGATCGCGTCGGAGCTGTTGCCGTAGTACATGCGTCCCATCGTGACTCCCTCGGTGTGGTGCGTTGCGCCCGGTCGGTTACGAGAAAGGTTATTCTGTTAATAAGTAGTTAGTCAAGCGAGATAGTTCATGAGCTATATTGGAGGCACCGTAGCTTTTCGGTGATGACTTCTTCTGGGAGGTGAGCGAGGTGACGACCGCACACACGCCCGACGCAACCCCCGTCCTGGATGCTCTGGCACGCTTCAGAGCGGCCGACGCACAGATGCATCAGCGCGTGCGCACCCATGCCGCCCTCGGCGAGAACGAGCTGCGCATCCTTCAGTACGTTCTGGCCTGCGATCGCGCGGGCACCGACGTCAAGCCGAGCGAGATCTCGCGCCACCTCGGCATCAGCTCCGCGTCGACGACGGCCCTGCTCGACCGACTGGAGCGCCTCGGGAGTGTTCAGCGCGTGAGCCATCCCACCGATCGGCGCAGCATCCTCATCGCTCCGACCGCGCGCGCGGCAGCCGAGGTTGCAACCCTGGTCGACGCCTTCGAGAACCGCGTGGCGACAACAATCGACCACCTGTCCGAGGAGGGGCGAGCCGCCGTGATCGCCTTCCTGGATGCCGCGACCGACGCCGCCGACGAGATCGCCGACCCCACGATCGCTCGCGACTACGCGTCGATGTGATCGACCGCGACGCGCATCGCGTCGAGGAAGCGGATGACCGTGTTCCGCTGGTCCTGATCCATTTCGCGAACGACCGCCATCATGCGCTCGTGCATCGCTGAGAGCGTCTGACGCACCTCGTCATCGGACTTCTCGCTGGAGCGGATGAGCACGCTGCGGCGATCGCCGGGGTTGGGGGTCCGCGTGATGTGGCCCGACTTCTCGAGCCGGTCCAGCAGTGCGGTCGTGGACGCGGAAGTGATCCCGAGATAGCGGCTCAGGGCGACGGGCGTCACATCCTCGTGGCGCAAGCGTGCGCGCGCGAGGAAGCGGAGCACGAGAAGCTCGTTCTCTCCCATGTCCATCGACTGCTGGGTCCTTCGCCGCATCGCCACCTCGGCGGCCCGGTAGGAGCGCATGGCTTCCATGACCGACGTAGAGCGCGCATCTTCGTCCACGTACCAGTAGGACGGCGACTGCTCGGCGGGCGTGCTCATCGCAACATTGTGCCGCACCAGCGCGGGGCCCCAGATCAGTGACGACGGTGGACATTCCCCGCCGCAGGCGCTATGTTTCTGATTGGGTTACTGATTGATAACCGAAATGAGGATGCCGTGTCGACGAAGGCGACGGACGGGTACCGCGAGCTCGTGGCGACGCTGCGCGCCGTGCGCGAGAGAGCCGCGCGGGGCGGCCCCGACAGCGCGCGCCAGCGGCACACCTCCCGCGGCAAACTCCTGGCTCGCGACAGGATCGACCTGCTGCTGGATCGCGGAAGCCCGTTCCTCGAACTCGCCCCCCTCGCCGCGCACGGTCTCTACGGCGGCGACGCTCCCGCCGCCGGCGTCATCGCCGGCATCGGCCTCGTCCACGGGCGGCACGTGATGATCGTCGCCAACGACGCCACCGTCAAAGGCGGCACGTACTATCCGATCACGGTGAAGAAGCACCTGCGCGCACAGGAGGTCGCGGCCGAGAATCGCCTCCCGTGCATCTACCTCGTCGACTCCGGCGGCGCATTCCTCCCTCTCCAGGACGAGGTGTTCCCCGACCGCGACCACTTCGGCCGCATCTTCTTCAACCAGGCTCGGATGTCGCGCGACGGCATCGCACAGATCTCGGCCGTGATGGGATCCTCGACCGCGGGCGGCGCCTACGTGCCCGCGATGAGCGATGAGACCGTGATCGTGCGCGACCAGGGGACGATCTTCCTCGGCGGGCCGCCGCTCGTGAAGGCCGCGACCGGCGAGGTCGTCACGGCGGAGGAACTCGGGGGCGGGGTGACGCACTCGCGCATCTCAGGCGTCACCGATCATCTCGCCGAGAACGATCATCACGCCCTTCAGATCGTTCGCGACATCGTCGAGACGCTGCCGCGCTGCGCCGCGCTGCCATACGATCTCGGCCCGGCCGATCCGCCCGGGCACGACGCCGAGACCCTCTACGATGTCGTCCCGGTCGAGCTGACCTCGCCCTACGACGCGCGCGAGATCATCACCCGACTCGTCGATGGCAGCCGGTTCGCCGAGTTCAAGCACGAGTACGGCGAGACCCTCGTCACCGGCTTCGCACACATCCACGGCCACCCCGTCGGCATCGTCGCCAACAACGGCGTCCTCTTCGCCGAGTCGGCGATGAAGGGGGCGCACTTCATCGAACTGTGCGACCAACGCGGCATCCCGCTGCTGTTCCTCCAGAACATCACCGGTTTCATGGTGGGGCGCGAATACGAGCACGGCGGCATCGCCAAGCACGGCGCCAAGATGGTCAACGCCGTTGCCTGCGCCCGCGTGCCGAAGCTCACGGTCGTGGTGGGCGGATCGTTCGGCGCCGGGACCTACTCCATGTGCGGGCGCGCCTACTCCCCACGCTTCCTGTGGTTGTGGCCGGGAGCACGGGTGTCGGTCATGGGCGGCGCACAGGCGGCATCCGTGCTCTCGACCGTGCGGGGCGAGCAGCTCAGCGCCGCCGGAACCGCCTGGACCGAGGAGGAGAAGGCGGCGTTCGAAGCGCCCATCCGCGACCAGTACGAACGCCAGGGCAGCCCCTACTACTCCACCGCGCGGCTCTGGGACGACGGCGTGATCGAGCCCGCGCAGACCCGCGACGTGCTCGGACTCGCCCTCGACGTCGTCTCCCGTGTCCCGATGACCGATGCCGGCTACGGCGTCTTCCGGATGTGATCGCATGACCACCATCACGAAGGTGCTCGTCGCCAACCGCGGCGAGATCGCCGTGCGCATCATCCGTACGCTCCGGAGCCTCGGCATCCGCTCGGTGGCCGTCTTCAGCGACGCCGACGCGAATGCCGTGCACGTCCGCCTCGCCGACGAGGCGGTGCGCCTCGGGCCCGCCCCCGCCGCCCAGAGCTACCTGTCCATCGAGCGTGTGCTGGATGCCGCGCGGCAGACCGGCGCCGAGGCCGTCCACCCCGGTTTCGGCTTCCTTGCCGAAAACGCCGCCTTCGCGAGCGCCTGCGCCGAAGCCGGCGTCGTCTTCATCGGCCCGAGCCCCGAGGCGATCGAGATCATGGGCGACAAGATCTCGGCCAAGCGGACGGTGGAAGCCCGGGGTGTGCCCACCGTGCCGGGGCTTGCGCGCGCCGGCCTCACCGACGCGGAGCTGATCGACGGCGCTGCCGGAGTCGGCTTCCCCGTCCTCATCAAGCCCTCCGCGGGCGGAGGCGGCAAAGGGATGCACGTCGTCGAGGAGGAGGCGCAGCTTCCGGCCGCCGTCGCCGCCGCCCGGCGAGAGGCGGCGGCGTCCTTCGGTGACGACACCCTGTTTCTGGAGCGCTACGTCACGACGCCACGGCACATCGAAGTGCAGGTGATCGCCGACTCCCACGGCAACGTCGTGCACCTCGGGGAGCGCGAGTGCTCGCTGCAGCGACGGCATCAGAAGGTCGTCGAGGAGGCTCCCTCTCCCCTGCTGGATGCCGCGACGCGTGCCCGCATCGGGGCCGCCGCATGCGAGACGGCGCGCAGCGTCGGGTACGTGGGCGCCGGCACCGTGGAGTTCATCGTCCCCGCGGACCGTCCGGACGAGTTCTTCTTCATGGAGATGAACACGCGCCTGCAGGTGGAACATCCCGTCACCGAACTCATCACCGGCCTCGACCTGGTGGAGCTGCAGCTGCGCATCGCGGCGGGCGAGGCGCTGCCGTTCCGGCAACAGGACGTGCGCCTGAACGGCCACGCCATCGAGGTGCGCGTCTACGCCGAGGATCCGCAAGCGGGGTTCCTGCCCACCGGCGGCCGGGTCGAACGGGTCGTGCACCCATCGGGACCCGGCATCCGCGTGGACACCTCGCTCGAGGACGGCCTCGACGTTTCCACCGACTACGACCCGATGCTCGCGAAGCTCATCGCGTGGGCTCCGAACCGCGAAGAGGCGCGGTGTCGTCTCGTGGATGCCATCGCCGAGACCGCGATCTTCGGGTTCGAGACCAACCTCACCTTCCTGAAGCTGTTGCTCGAGCGGCCCGAAGTCATCGCCGGTGAGCTCGACACCGGGCTCATCGCCCGCGTCTTCGAGCACCTGCCCTTTCCCGAGACCTCGGAGCGCACCTTCGCGGAAGCCGCGCTCGTCATGCACGCACAGCCGACCGGCACCACCGCGACGGGTCCGACCGGCCCGACAGGACCCTGGGCGCGCGCCGACGGGTGGCGGCTCGGTCCGGCGGTACCGAGCGCGTTCGACCTCGAGACCTCTGCGCGGCGGGAGCGGGTGCGGGTGTGGGCGTCGCCGCTGCGCGTCGCGGTCGGTGACGGCGGACCGCGAGCCGCCACGGTCGCCCTCGACGAGGGACGGGCGACGGTCGGCATCGGCGGTCTCGGACGCTCCTTCCCGTTCGCGGCGGGATCGGGCGGAGTCTGGCTCCGTACTGACGCAGACGCGGTTCTCGTGCGCGAGCACCGCGCGACATATGGAGCGGACCGCACCGCCGACGCCTCCCCCACACTCACCTCCCCTCTCCCGGGCACGGTCGTCATGGTGGCGGTCGACGAGGGCGCCCATGTCGAGGTGGGCGACGCGATCGTCGCGGTGGAGGCGATGAAGATGGAGCATGTGCTGCGCGCAACGGTGGGCGGCACCGTGCGGCTGACCGTCGCCGCCGGCGATCAGGTCGCCCGCGGCGGCGTCGTGGCCACGATCGAGAGGGAAGACGCATGAGCGACGGCATCGCCGCGGCACGGATCGAGCAGCGGGGGCTCTATTTCGAGGAGTTCATCGAGGGGGCGCTCTACGTGCATGCCCCCGGGCGTACCGTCACGGAAGCCGACAACGTGCTGTTCACGACGCTCACCATGAACACGCAGTCGCTCCACCTCGACGCGGCGTGGGCTGCGGGCACCGAGTTCGGGGAGCGCCTCGTCAACAGCATGTTCACCCTGTCGACGCTGGTCGGCCTGTCGGTCGCCCAGCTCACGCAGGGAACGATCGTGGCGAACCTGGGCTTCGGCCAGGTGGCGTTCCCGGCGCCAGTACGCGTCGGCGACACCCTCTACGCCGAGACGCTCATCACCCGAAAGCGCCTGTCGTCGTCCCGACCGGGGCAGGGCATCGTGGAGTTCGCCCACACGATGCGCAACCAGCGCGACGAGGTCGTGGCCACCGCGACGCGCATGACCCTCATGCGATGCCTGCCCGCGGCGCCGCGACGGGCGTGATCATCCCTCGACCAGAGCCCGGTGCGCCATCGCGGCGAGGATGCCGGCTGCCGCCGCACCGCTGGCGGGCGCGCTGTGGGGCGTGGAGTTGAGCAGACCGAAGACCCCGAGCAGCCGCGTCTCGCGTTCGGCCGCACTCAGGCGAGGAACGGCCGCGGCGAGCACGGTGTCCCAGTCCTGCACGTATTCGCGCTGCAGCCGCCGTACGCGTTGGTTGGTCTCCGCGTCGAGTCCGGCCAGCTCCCGATCCTGGATGCGGATGATGTCAGGGGCCGCGGTCGCGAAGCCGATGTGGAATGCGATGAGCTCGTCCAGCGCAGCGCGCGCCGCGGCGGCATCCGTCACCGGGCCGGCACCGAGGATCTCCCGAGCGCCCTGGAGCAGACGCTCGCTCGCGTCGAGAAGCAGCTCCGCCAGCAGCGCATCCTTGCTCCGGAAGTGCTTGTACAGGGCCGGGCCGCTCATCCCGACGGCTTCCCCGATCTCGACGGTGGTCACCGCCGCGAACCCGCGCCGCGCGAAGAGCGCGGCGGCCTCCGTGAGCAGGCGTGCTCGACGATCAGCCTTCTGCGAGCTGCGCCACGTCGTCACCGGTTCAGCCTACCGAGCCGCTGCGCAGTCCCCGCGGAGGCGTCACGCTTCCCGGGTGATGGTGACCTTCACGTGCAGGTTGCTCTTGAACGGGCCGGCGTAGACGCCCCGCAGCGGCGGGATGTCGTTGTAGTCACGGCCGCGCCCGACCAGCACGTGCCGGTCGCCGATCTCGGCGTTGTTGGTCGGATCGAACCCCTGCCACCCGCCCGAGAACCACTCCACCCAGGCGTGGGACTCGCCGGTCACGGGCACGCCGACCTCGGCATCCGGCTGCGGATGCAGGTACCCCGACACATAGCGCGCGGGGATGCCGACTTCGCGCAGCGCCCCGAGCGTGATGTGGGTGATGTCCTGGCAGACGCCCTTGCGCTCGACCCACGCCTCCGCACCGGTCGAATGCACGCCGGTGATGCCGTGCATGTACTCCATCGCGTCACCGACGGCGGTCGCGATCTCCAGCGCCGCGCGGGCGGGCTCATCGTGACGGGCGGCGATGTCGCGCGCGAGCTCGGCGACCTCGGGATGCGGGCTCGTGCGGGTCGACTGCCCGAGCATCTCCACCGTGCCGATCGAGCGTACGCTCTCGGCTGCGAGCCGCTCCCAGCTCAGCTCGGGGAACTCGAGCGGCCGCGGGCGCACCTCGACGAGCGAGCGGGCGGTGATCTCCAGCGACCGGTGGCCGGCGAGCACGTCGAAGGCGGCGACGCGAGTGCCGAAGTAGTCGAGGTAGTAGTTGACGCTCGTCGACGGGTCGATGTCCAGTTGCGAGCTCAGCACGAACTGACTGTCGGTGGAGATGGGCAGCATCCGCGCCTCGTTGTACGACGCTCCCACGTCGCCCTGATAGGCGAAGCCGGTGGTGTGCTCGATCCGCAGCCGCATCATGATGTCTCTCCGATCCAGCTCGGCTCGGCGTGCGTGGGGAAGAAGCGCCCGCGGATGGCTTCCGAGGCCTCCCGCGTGACCTTCTGCACACGCTCCATGTGATCGGGCAGCTCGCTGAGGATCTCGCCGATCGGCCGGTACTCGAGGTCGTTGCGGATGCGTCCCAGCGCCCGCAGCACGGTGTTCGAGTGGCCGACCCGATCGGCCACGGGGTCGATCTCCCGCATGCACGCTTCGGCCTGGGCGATCGAGTAGATGATCGAGCGCGGGAACAGCCGGTCCAGCAGCAGGAACTCAGCTGCGTTGGACGCGCTCGGCATCCCGCGATAGGTGCGTAGATACGCCTCGTAGGCGCCGCAGGAGCGCAGGATCGTCGTCCACGACGGACCGGATGCCTCGGTCAGCGCGCGCGTCGCGAGAAGCCGTGCGGTCATGTCGGTGCGTTCGATCGCCCGCCCCAGCGTCAGGAACTGCCACGCCTCGTCCCGGCTCGTGGAGGAATCGGTGATGCCGACGGCGAGCGCGGAGCGCTCCCGCACCCACTGGAAGAACTCGTGCACCTTCTCGTTGTGCAGGCGGCGCGGCATCCGCGAATTGGTCGTATTCAGCGTCTCCCACAGCTCCGTCGAGACGATCTCGCGCGCGCGGCGGGCGTTCTCGCGCGACGCCTGCACGGCGTAGGCGATGCTCGACGGGTTGGCGCGGTCGACGGCGAGGCTGGTCAGCACGTCGGAGCGGGTGACCTCGACCGTCGGTGGTGGCGGCACCGAGCCCATGACACCCATGAGCGAGCGGCAGGCCGTGTCCTCATCGATCCAGGGGTCCTCCAGCAGCAGCTGGAGGTGCACGTCGAGGATGCGGGCGGTGCCGTCGCTGCGCTCGATGTAGCGTCCGATCCAGAACAGGCTCTCGGCGATCCGGCTCAGCATGGCGTCACCTCCGCATCCGCCCCCGCGGCACGCACCGCACCCGCAGCACCCGCCGTATCCGCGCGTCCCCCTTGCAGCCCACCGTGTCCCACTTGTTGCGCAGCGTGTCCCACTTCCGGTCGCCCCAGGCCCTTGCAGACGGCAGATTCTGGGACACGCTGGCGGGTGGATGCCGCGGCATCCCGCACCGGCGGCTGTCGCCGCACCGGCGGCTGTCGCCGCACCGGCGGCTGTCGCTTCACCTCCTGCGCATCGCGTCCCTGTTGCTGCTGCTCCTGCTGCTCCTGCGTGCTCAGGGGACGATCCTGCGGCGAGTGCGACTGCTCGCCCTGCGCGTCGTAGATGATCGGGATCGCCTCGGTGACCGAGGCCTGATCGGCCACCAGTCCCGCCAGGCCGCCCGCGGTCTGCACGACGCGGTCACCGCGGTGGGGGGCGTCGCCGCCGACGATCCAGGTGTCCTTCGAGCCGCCACCCTGTGAGGAGTTGACGACCAGCTGCCCCTCCGGCAGAGCAACGCGCGTCAGGCCCCCGGGCAGCACCCAGACCTCGTCTCCGTTGTTGACCGCGAACGGACGGAGGTCCGCATGCCGCGGGCGCATCCCGTCCTCGACGAGGGTCGGGATGGTCGAGAGCATCACGACCGGTTGAGCGATCCACCCACGCGGGTCGCGGATGAGCTTCTTGCGCAGCTTCTCGAGCTCGGCGGGCGACGCGTCGGGGCCCACCACGAGGCCCTTTCCGCCCGAGCCGTCGACCGGCTTCACGACGAGCTCGTCCAGCCGGTCGAGCACCTCTTCGAGGGCGTCCGGCTCCTCCAGCCGCCACGTGTCCACGTTCTTGAGGATCGGCTCCTCCGCGAGGTAGTAGCGGATGAGGTCGGGCACGTACGTGTAGAGCAGCTTGTCGTCGGCCACCCCATTGCCCACGGCGTTGGCGATCGTCACGTTGCCCAGCCGCGCGGCGAGCATGAGGCCGGGAGCACCCAGCATCGAATCGGCGCGGAACTGCAGCGGGTCGAGGAAGTCGTCGTCCACACGGCGGTAGATGACGTCGACGCGGCGCGGCCCGCGAGTGGTGCGCATGAAGACCTTGCCTCCGACGCACTGCAGGTCGCGCCCTTCGACGAGCTCGACGCCCATGAGGCGTGCGAGCAGCGTGTGCTCGAAGTAGGCCGAGTTGTACACACCCGGAGTGAGCACGACGACGTTCGGGTCGTCGATGCCGGGCGGGGCCGAGGCGCGGAGGGCCTGCAGCAGCTTGTTGGGGTAGTCGCCGACCGGCCGCACCCGCATCGAGACGAACAACTCGGGCAGCGTCTGGGCCATGACCCGGCGGTTGGAGATGACGTAGCTGACGCCGGACGGCACCCGCACGTTGTCTTCGAGAACCCGCATCTCGCCGTTCTCGTCGCGGATGAGGTCGATGCCGGCCACCTGGATGCGCACCCCGTTGGCCGAGTGGATGCCGGCGGCCTGGCGGTAGAAGTACTGGCTGGAGGCGATCAGCGCGGCCGGCAGCACGCCGTCGCGCACGCAGTGCTGGTGGCCGTAGGCGTCGTCGAGGAACGCCTCGAGGGCGCGCACGCGCTGCTGCACGCCCTTCTCGATGTTCGACCACTCGTCGTACTGGATCACACGGGGCACGGCGTCCAGCGGGAACGGACGCTCCTCTCCGGCGAAGTCGAAGGTCACGCCCTGCGCGAGGTACGAGCTGGCGAGCGACTCGGTGCGTCCGCGCAGCTCCTCCTGAGTCATCTTGGCGAGCGCCTGATACAGCTCGCGGTACGCCGGACGGGAGGTCGCTGCGGCGCCGGCGGGGGCGGGCGCGGCGAACATCTCGTCGAAGGCCGGAACGCCGGAGACGGTCTTGCGCGGAGCCAGCGTCGAGCCGTATCCGTCGAACAGGTCACCCATGCCATGAGCCTAGTCCGGGCCGTGTTTCCTGAGTGTGACGACGGATGCCGCGGCATCCGTCCGCGCGCCGTCCGCGGCGACTTAGGATCAGCGCATGCGTACGCGAGCACGGGCAGCCGCCGCCGGCGCGGCCTCCGCCGCCTTCGGAGCGGGCCTCGCAGAGCTCACCGGCGCCATCGTCGGCGCGAGCCCGATCACCGCCGTCGGCGGAGCGCTCATCGACCTCGCACCTCCCTGGGGCAAAGACCTCGCGATCGCCCTGTTCGGCACCGGCGACAAGGCGGCACTGGTTACCGCGGTCGCCCTCGGGCTGCTCCTGCTGGGCGCGGCGGCGGGTCTGCTCGCCCGCCGTTCGATGGGAGCCGCGCAGACGCTGGTCGTCGTGCTGGGTCTCGTCGGCGCCGGAGCGGCCGTCACCCGGGCGGATGCCGCGGCCCTCGCCGTCGTGCCGCCGGCGGTCGGCGCCGGGGCGACCCTCCTCGGGCTGAGCCTGCTCGTCCCGCGGGCTCTCGCGGCCGCACCGCCACGGGCCGTGCCGAACGCCGCGATGCCTGCCGGAGCCACCCGCCGTACCTTCCTCCTCTGGACCGCCGGCGCGGCGGCGACGGGCGCTCTGGCCGCCGTCGGCGGGTGGGCGCTGCAGACGGGGGCCCGTGCCGCGACCGCGGTTCGCGCGGCGATCACGCTTCCGCGCGCCACGAAGACGGTGAGCGTGCCGGCCGGCGCCGACCTCGGCATCCCGCAGCTCGCGCCGGTCATCACCCCCACGAGCGATTTCTACCGGATCGACACGGCGCTCGCGGTGCCGCAGATCGATCCGGCGACCTGGCGACTGCGTATCCACGGCAAGGTCGACACCGAGGTGGAGATCGGCTGGGACGAGTTGCTCGCCCTTCCCCTGGAAGAGAGCGTGACCACCCTCACGTGCGTCTCGAACGAGGTGGGCGGCGATCTGATCGGCACTGCGCGCTGGCTCGGCTACCCGATCCGACACCTGCTGTCGCGGGCCGGCGTGCAGGCGGATGCCGACATGGTGCTCTCGACGTCGATCGACGGCTTCACGGCCGGCACCCCGCTGGAGGCGCTCACCGACGAGCGCAATGCGATCCTCGCCGTCGGGATGAACGGTGAGCCGCTTCCGCTCGCCCACGGCTTCCCCGTGCGGATGGTCGTGCCGGGCTTGTACGGCTATGTGTCGGCGACGAAGTGGGTGACCGACCTGGAGGTCACCCGTTTCTCCGATGCGCAGGGGTACTGGACGCCGCGCGGGTGGTCGGAGCGGGGCCCGATCAAGCTCGCCAGCCGCATCGACGTCCCCCGGCGGGGCGACACGGTCGCGGCCGGCGACACGGTGATCGCCGGCGTCGCCTGGCAGCAGCACGTGGGCGTTCGCGGTGTGCAGGTGCAGATCGACGGCGGCGAGTGGCAGGACGCGACGCTCGCGACCGCCATCTCGGCCGACACCTGGGTGCAGTGGTCGCTCCCGTGGCGGGCGACGGCGGGACAGCACACGATCGTGGCCCGCGCGATCGGCATCGACGGGCAGCCGCAGACGCAGACGGTCGCCCCACCGGCGCCGGACGGCGCGACCGGGTGGCCGCGGGTCTCGGTCTCCGTGGCCTGAGGCCGGGCGGGGCTCAGCCCTCGAGGACGAGCCGTAGCTGCTCGATCGCCCAGTCCAGCTCGGTGGCCCGGACCACGAGCGGCGGAGCGATGCGGATCGTCTGGCCGTGCGTGTCTTTCACGAGAACCCCCCGCGCGAGCAGCCGCTCGGCGATCTCGCGTCCCGTCCCCCGTGTCGGATCGATGTCGACGCCCGCCCAGAGCCCCGCGACGCGGATCGCGGTGACGCCATTGCCGACAAGGGGCTCGAGGGTGGCCTCCAGGTGCGCACCGAGCGCGGTGGCGCGCGCCTGGAACTCGCCCGATGCCAGCATCTGCACCACCTGGGCACCGATGGCCGCCGCGAGCGGGTTGCCCCCGAACGTGGACCCGTGCTCGCCGGGACGGATGACCCCGAGGACGTCGCGGTCGGCGACCACCGCCGACAGGGGCACGATCCCGCCGCCGAGCGCCTTGCCCAGCAGGTACACGTCGGGCACGACCTGTTCGCGGTCGCACGCGAACGTCGTGCCGACCCGCGCGAGCCCGGACTGGATCTCGTCCGCGATGAAGAGCACGCCCTCCCGGTCGCACAGCGCGCGGATGGCGCGCAGATACCCGTCGGGCGGAATGACGACGCCGGCCTCGCCCTGGATCGGCTCCACGAGCACGGCGGCGGTGTTCTCGTCGATCGCGGCGGCGATGGCGTCGGCATCCCCGTAGGGCACGCGGACGAATCCGGGCGTGAAGGGGCCGAAGCCGGCGCGAGCCTGCTCGTCGTCGCTGAAGCCGACGATCGTCGTGGTGCGCCCGTGGAAGTTGCCGTCGGCGACGATGATGGTCGCGGCATCCGCGGCCACCCCCTTCGTGCGGTACGCCCATGCGCGGGCGACCTTGATACCCGTCTCGACGGCTTCCGCACCGGTGTTCATCGGCAGCACGAGGTCCTTGCCGCACAGCTCCGCGAGCGCCGCGGCGAAGGTGCCGAGCTGATCGTTGTGGAACGCTCGGCTCGTCAGCGTGACCCGGCCCAGCTGCGCGGTGGCCGCGGCCACCAGGGCGGGGTGGCGGTGACCGAAGTTGAGGGCGGAGTAGGCGGCCAGCAGATCGAGGTAGCGCTTGCCCTCGACGTCGGTCACCCAGGCCCCCTCACCGCGGGCGATGACGACCGGCAGCGGGTGGTAGTTGTGCGCGACGTGCTCGTCCTCGGCCGCGATGAGGGCGGCGGAGGATTCGTCGATGGAGATGGCGGAGCTCATTTCATTCCTCGCAGTTCGAGCGTGCAGCATTTGATGCCCCCGCCGCCGAGCAGCAGCTCCGACAGGTCGACGGGAACGGGAACGTAGCCCCGATCGCGCAGCTGGGCATCGAACCCGGTGGCGCGCGGGGAGAGGAAGACGTGACGGCCGTCGGATGCCGCGTTCAGGCCGAACACGGCGCCGTCCTCGTCCGAAACGAGGATCGCGTCGGGGTAACGCTCTTCCAGCAGCCGCAGCGACGCCTCGTCGAACGCCGAGGGCAGGTAGGCGATGTTCGCGGCATCCACCCCGCCCTCACCTTCGACCGGGTCGAGCACGCAGATCGCGGTGTCGAGGTGGTAGAACCGAGGATCGATCAGGCGGAGGGAGACGACCTCGCGGCCGAAGACATCGGCGACCTCGCGATGACTGTCACCGGTGGAGCGGAATCCGGTGCCGGCGAGGATCGTGTCGCCGACGAGAAGGAAGTCCCCCTCGCCCTCCTGCACCTCGACCGGTTCGATCACCTCGAAGCCGGCGGCGGCGAACCGGTCCATGAACGCACGCTCTTCCCCTCGCCGTTCCGGAACACGAAAGCGGACTCCGAGCGCTCGGCCGTCGACGACGAAACCGCCGTTGGCCGTGTAGACCATGTCGGGAAGTCCCGGCAGCGGGTCGATCAGTTCGACCTCGTGCCCGAGGGCGAGATACGTGTCGTACAGCGTCTGCCACTGACGCACGGCCTTGGCCGTGTCGGTCGGTCGCGCCGGCTCCATCCACGGATTGATCGAATAGCGCACCGTGAAGTGCTCCGGTCGGCACATCAGGTAGCGGCGGTGGTGGGCGATACGGTCGGGCATTCGAGATCCTCGTTCCTCGCCATCCCCATTCTGCCAGAGCACCCTCGGCATCCGCCGAGACTGTCAAGACCGTTGCGGGTCTCATCCCCCTGAGTAGATTCGTCCCATGGCCCGCCGCACGGGAGAGGAAACGCGCGCACTGTTGTTGCGCGTCGGCATGCAGATGCTGCTGGAGCGCGGCGTGGCGGCCGGTGTGCAGCACATCCGTCTGCAGGAAGTACTGCGACGGGCGGGGCTGACCACCGGCGCGGCGTATCGGTTGTGGGCCGATCAGAGCGACTATCAGCGTGACCTCGCAGTGGCGATGGTGCGGCTGCGCATCCGCAGCGACCCCGCCGAGTATCCGCGCGCCGCGATCGAGGATCTCGTCGCGGCGGGTGCCGACGG
>NZ_JAUF01000023.1:0-786 GCF_000585455.1 Microbacterium sp. MRS-1 | reverse complement strand
CCTCCGCAGCTACCGAGCCGCCGTCAGCCTCGCCGCCACGCTGATCTGGATCAAGACGGACCTGTCCCGTCCGGTCTGAGCACGGGCCGGACGGACCGCAAGGATGAGGCAGGATGACGGAATGAGTTCCTACGTCCGCCCCTTGATCGACGCGCCGGTGTTCCGCGATGCTGACGGCGCCGTGATCAACTATGGGAATCGGTGGCACGGGTCGCCTCCGGAGGACACATACTCGGTCGACACACATCCCGAGCGGTTCGCACCGATCCACGTTGTCGCCGATGCCCTAATCGCGCACCTCCGAGAGACGTACGACGTCGAAGTCGATGAAGGTGTTGAGGCGGCGGCCGATCTGTTGCGTCCCGCATTTCATGATGTAGTGCGCGCCGTGCGGATACGGCCCAATGATCCGAAGTGCGCGTCCTTGACGATGGTCTTCACCGCCTACCCGGGGATCTACATGCACGCGGGCCTATTGCACGACTTCCACTACCCAATCTGCGGTTGCGACGCATGCGACTCGAGCTGGCAGGCCGAAGCCGATGAACTTGAGCAGCAAGTATTGGCGACCGTCAGCGGCAACTACCGAGAGACGATTGAACGCGGACTTCGCCCCTGGGTCGACTACGCCTTCACCTATCCCGACGGCGCGAGCTCCGGAAGGTCCCGCTCCCAAGATCTTCCTGCCCAGCGCCTCAAAGACGCCAAACCCATCCTCCGCGCCCTTCCCGACGGATGGGACTCATGGCCGCGCTCGGCGTCAGCCTCTTGATCAACACGGCCTAG
>NZ_JAUF01000022.1:0-44156 GCF_000585455.1 Microbacterium sp. MRS-1 | reverse complement strand
CCTCCGCGGCGCCCGCCTCGGCGACCGTCACGACGCTGCGTCAGCAGAATCGTGCGGCCGCTCTGCGCTTCGTGCTGCAGCAGGGCGAGACGACCCGGGCCGATCTCGCGCGGCGTTGCGGATTCTCTTCGGCTTCCGCCGCGAACATCACCTCCGAGCTCATCGATGACGGGTTGCTGGCCGAGGTCGGCTCGGTCTCCTCGCGCGGCGGACGACCGATCTCACTCATCGCGCCCCGCGCCGAAGGTGCCTACGCGATCGGCGTCGATGTCGGCGAGCGCGGCGTCGCCGTCGAGCTCTTCGACCTGTCGTTGACGATGGTCGACCGCGAATTCCGCGGCGGAGGCCACGACGAGACCCCGCCGGACATCCACCGCGATCTCGTCGAAGCCATCGCCGCGTTGCGCGCGCGCAATCAGGAGCGGTGGCCGCGTGTCCTCGGCATCGGGCTCGGGCTTCCGGGTGTGGTCGAGACCGGACCCGACGGTGCCCAGGTGCTCTACGCCCAGAGTCTCGGTTGGGAGCCGTGGCCGATCCCGCGCGACCTGGACGCGGATCTGCCCGTCTTCGCGGAGAACGGTGCCAAGACGCAGGCGCGGGCCGAGCTCTGGTACGGCGCCGCACGCGGAATCGACCATGCCGTCGTGGCCCTCCTCGGTCGCGGCGTCGGACTCGGCGTGATCAGCGACGGAGCCCTCGCGCACGGCGCGTTCAGCAGCGCCGGCGAGTGGGGTCACACGAAGATCGTGGTCGGCGGCGCGCGCTGCCGGTGCGGACAGAACGGCTGCGTCGAGGCCTACCTCGGCGCCGACGCGATCCTCGCCGAATGGCAGATCCGCGGCGGCTCCTTCGAGGGCTCGGGGTGGCAGGCGATCGGCGCGCTGCTCGCCGCGGCGGACAGCGACACGGACGCGCGCGCCGTCGTCGACGGGGTCGTGGAGGCGCTCGGCGCGGCGCTGGGAAGCGTCGTCAACCTGACCAACCCCGAACGCATCGTCGTCGGCGGATGGGTCGGGATGCGCTTGATGGAGCACGGATCCGCACGGATCGCCGATGCGGTGCGGCGCAACTGCCTGACGCGCCTGGGCACCCAGTTCGAGATCGTCCCCGCGTCCTTCGGCGGCGACACGGTCGCGCTCGGATCGGCGCTGATGCCCATCACGGCACTGATCGACACTCCCCGCAGCGAACTGTTCGCCGTCTGAGCCCCACGCCTCAGGATGCCGGGAGCAGACAGGTCGGCGAGGGGGCGTCGACACGGCGTCGCGCTCGCCCCGGCACCCCGGTGCGCTCGTTCAGCGTGAGCGCGGCGATCTCGTCGGAGTGCTGACCGGCGACGAGGAGGGTGTCGCGCACGACGACGTGATGCCGCGGCCCCTCCACGCCCGCATCGACGAGCGCGACGGGACGCAGCTGCGCCCCGTCACCGCGCACCTCCACGACGGCGATCGTGTTCGAACCGCGCAGCCCCGCGTAGACGAAGCGGCCGTCACGCGAGAAGGCGAGCTCGGCCGCGGCGTCTCCGGCGAGCGCGCCCGGCGACAACGCCACGCCGGCGGCGACGCGCCACTGCCCGCTCGCGTCGGGCGCCAGCGCGTAGAGCTCGTTCGACTGCTCGGTCACCACGAAGAGGTGCTCCGACGGATGCCATCGACTGTGGCGCGGCCCGGTCTGCCGCGGAAGCGCGACGTCGCGCGAGCCCTGCGTCCCCGTGCCCCGCCAGAAACGCACGAGATCGAGCCCGAGATCGGTCGTCGCCATCGTGTCGCGCGGCAGGAACCGCACGTGGTGCGCGCGCGACGGCCGCGGCTCCTGCGATATGCCGACCAGGGCATACGGGTCGGACGCGGCGGCGAGCACGCTCGGCTGGGACGGGCGTCCCTCGGCATCCAGCGACATGCGCACGAGGCGCCCATCACCCCAGCAGGCCGCGATCAATGCGTCGCCGGCGGGGGCGACGGCGAGATGGCAGACGGCATCGCCGGCCTCCACGGGGGCGCCGAGGGCGATGAAGCCCTCCTCGCCGGTGCGGCGATATGCCTGCACGACGCCGCGCCCCTCCAGCGCGGCGTAGACGACCGCACGCGTCGGATGGCACGCGATCCATGACGGCGACTCGGCGCCGACGGCGACCTCCGCGCGCCGGGCGAGCTCTCCCCCGGCCGATCCGTCGTCGGGGTCTCCAGCCAGGAGCGTGCCGATGCCCTCCGCGCGGCCGCCCATGTCGGCGGAATACCCGCCGAGGAAGAAGCGCACCTCAGTCGACGAGATCGTGGCGCACGATGACCGCGTCCCGGGCGGGACCCACACCGATCACCGAGATGCGCGTGCCGCTCATCGCTTCCAGAGCGAGCACGTACTCCTGCGCCGCGACGGGCAGGTCCTCGAAGCTCCGCGCGCCGGAGATGTCGTCCTGCCAGCCCGGGAAGTACTCGAAGATCGGGGTCGCGTGGTGGAAGTCGCTCTGATTGACCGGGACCTCATCGAACCGCTCGCCGTCCACGTCGTATGCGACGCACACGGGGATCTGCTCGAGTCCGGTGAGGATGTCGAGCTTGGTGAGGACGAGGTCGGTGATGCCGTTGATGCGGGTCGCGTAGCGCGTGATCGGCGCGTCGTACCAGCCCACCCGGCGGGGCCGACCCGTCGTCGTGCCGAACTCGAAGCCGCGCTTGCGCAGCCACTCGCCCTTGTCGTCGAACAGCTCCGTCGGGAACGGGCCGGAGCCCACGCGTGTCGTGTAGGCCTTGACGATGCCGACGATGCGGTCGAGGCGGTTGGGGCCGACGCCCGAACCGGTCGAGGCGCCGCCCGCGGTGGCGGAGGAGGAGGTCACGAACGGGTACGTGCCGTGGTCCACGTCGAGCATCGTGGCCTGGCCGCCCTCGAAGACGACGACGTCACCGGCATCCAATGCCCGACTGAGCAGCAGCCCGGTGTCGCAGACCATGGGGCGCAGGCGCTCGACGTAGGAGAGCAGATCGTCGACGACCTCGTCGACGGTGATGGCACGGCGGTTGAAGACCTTGACCAGCAGGTGGTTCTTCTGATCGAGCGCACCCTCGACCTTCTGGCGCAGGATGTTCTCGTCGAAGAGGTCCTGGATGCGGATGCCGACCCGGTTGATCTTGTCGGCGTAGGTGGGACCGATGCCGCGGCCGGTGGTGCCGATCATGCGCTTGCCGAGGAAGCGCTCGGTGACCTTGTCGAGGGTGCGGTGGTACTGCGTGATGACGTGCGCGTTCGCACTGATCTTCAGGCGCGACGTGTCGAGGCCGCGGGCATTCAAGGCCTCGAGCTCGGCGAAGAGCACCTCGAGGTCGACGACGACGCCGTTGCCGATCACGGCGTTGACGCCGGGGGACAGGATGCCGGACGGCAGCAGATGCAGCGCGTACTTCTCGTCGCCGATGACGACGGTGTGACCCGCATTGTTGCCGCCGTTGAACTTGACGACCCAGTCGGTGCGCTCACCGAGGAGGTCGGTGGCCTTGCCCTTGCCCTCGTCTCCCCACTGGACGCCGACGATCACGATGCCTGGCATGGACTGCTCCCCCGTTTTCGGCCTTCTGGCGCATATCGGACGGTTGCACCGGGAATGCCGGTACACCCCATCCTATCGAGCGGCCCGCCCTGCGCTCCGACACCGCTGAGCACGATGCCGACGATCAAACCTGCGATCCCGGAGCCAGACACCCCGAGCACGAGCGCCGAGCTGCCACCGGTGGCCGGCAACGGCTTGTCGAAGCGGTTGTCGACGCCGACCGCGATCGTTCTGTCGGCGGTGATGACGACGCTCGCCGGGTTGGCGGAGTGGCCGCCGTCGACGATCATGGTGACCTGCTTCGCCTCGCCGGTGCGCGTCTCGGTGAGCACGCACGCGGCATCCGTCGGCAGATCGGTGTACACGACGGGCGTTCCCACGGTGAGATCGCGGACGGCGCCGCCCGGGATCGGCAGGTTCTCGCCGTACCAGGTGCACACGAGCGTCACACCGAAGGTGTCGCCGGTGTGGGCGGATGCCGCGGTGCCGCTGACCAGCGCGCATGCCAACTACGCCCAAGGCAGAGCGCCCCTGCCACCGACCCACGTCGGCAGCCTCGATCCCACATCGGAGGGCGCACGTGGGTCCGACCATAGGGCATACATGCACAGCTATGCGAATCCGGTGACCCCCCGCGATCGGGGGGGTCGCCTCCGCAGGTTGCACCGCCGCCGCTCAGTAGACTGAGGTTCCATGTCGAAGGTCCTTCAGTCCCTGCCCGTCGGCGAGCGCGTCGGCATCGCCTTCTCCGGGGGTCTCGATACCTCGGTCGCGGTCGCGTGGATGCGCGACAAGGGCGCCGTTCCGTACACGTACACCGGCGATCTGGGGCAGTACGACGAAGACGACATCGCATCGATCCCCGGTCGCGCGCTGCAGTACGGCGCCGAGAAGTCGCGCCTCATCGACTGCAAGCCGCTGATGGTCGAAGAGGGGCTCGTCGCCCTCTCGTGCGGCGCGTTCCACATCCGCTCCGGCGGCCGTACCTACTTCAACACGACACCGATCGGCCGCGCCGTCACCGGCACTCTGCTCGTGCGCGCGATGAAGGAGGACGGCGTCGACATCTGGGGCGACGGATCCACCTACAAGGGCAACGACATCGAGCGCTTCTACCGCTACGGCCTGCTCGCCAATCCCGCCCTGCGCATCTACAAGCCCTGGCTGGACGCCGATTTCGTCACCGAGCTGGGTGGTCGCAAGGAGATGAGCGAGTGGCTCGTCGCCCATGACTTCCCGTACCGCGATTCGGTCGAGAAGGCCTACTCCACCGATGCCAACATCTGGGGCGCCACACACGAGGCGAAGACCCTCGAGCACCTCGACGTCTCACTCGAGATCGTCGACCCGATCATGGGCGTGCGCTTCTGGGATCCGGCGGTCGAGATCGCGACCGAAGACGTGTCGATCACCTTCGAGGCCGGTCGTCCCGTCGCCATCAACGGCGCCGAGTTCACCGACACCGTCGCGCTCGTGAAGGAGGCCAACGCCATCGGCGGCCGTCACGGACTGGGCATGAGCGACCAGATCGAGAACCGCATCATCGAGGCGAAGTCCCGCGGCATCTACGAGGCGCCGGGCATGGCGCTGCTGTTCATCGCGTACGAGCGCCTGGTCAACGGCATCCTGAACGAAGACACGCTGGCGACCTATCACGAGCAGGGTCGCCGGCTCGGCCGCCTCATGTACGAGGGACGCTGGCTGGAGCCGCAGTCCTTCATGCTGCGCGAGTCGATCCAGCGGTGGGTGGGCTCCGCCATCAGCGGCACGGTCACCCTGCGTCTGCGCCGCGGCGAGGACTACACGATCCTCGACACCGTGTCGCCGAACCTGTCGTACGCGCCGGAGAAGCTCTCGATGGAGCGCGTCGGAGACGCCGCGTTCGGTCCGACCGACCGCATCGGCCAGCTCACGATGCGCAACCTCGACATCGCCGACTCGCGGGCCCGTCTCGAGCAGTACGCGGGTCTCGGGCTCATCGGCGGTGCGACCGCCGAACTGGTGGGCGAGCTCGCGTCGGGCGCATCGGCGGAGATCACCGGACACGCGGCTCCGTTCGACGAGGCGCGCGAACAGCTCGCCGAGGCGGTCGACGAGGCATCCGAGTCGGCGTCGTTCGACTTCGGCGCCGACTGAGCGCGGCATCACGGCGTCCGCGTTTCGACTCGTCACCGCGCTCCTCGCGCAGCGAGGCGAAACGTCGTAACTTGCACACCTCTGTGCAGGTTTATACACTGAACCGGTGACCACCACCGCTCCCCTCCGCCGTCCGCGCAAGGATGCCGCCGCAAACCGTGCCGGCATTCTGCGCGCCGCCGCGACGACCCTCGCGGTCGATCCCTCCGCCTCGATCGATCAGATCGCCCGCGCAGCGGGATTGTCACGGCGCGCGCTGTACGGCCACTTCGACGACCGCCGGGCGCTGCTCACGGAGCTCATCGCCGCCGGCGCGCAGCGCTTCAACGCCATCGCCGCCTCCCTCGACGAGCCGCATCCTCCGCTCGCTCTCGCCCGCCTGACCGCCGCCCTCTGGACCGAGGCCGCCCACGTGCAGGTCGCCGCAGCGCTCGCCCTCCAAGAGGGGCATCTCGAGCAGACGGCCACCGCCCTGGCACCGCTGCGGCGCGCCCTGGTGGCCGTGGTCCGCGCCGGTCAGGACGACGGGACCCTCCGCGTCGACATGGCCGCCCCGACTCTCGCCCGTCTCATCGAGGAGACGGCGCGCGCGGCGGTCAGCCGCATCGATGCATCGTCGCCGATCGCGACCTCGCTGGCCGTGCGGGCCGTCCTCAGCATCGCCGGGCTGTCCTGGCGGGAGTCCGAAGCCCTGCTGAACGCCCACCCCGATGTGCTGGAGACGAAGTGATGCGCGTACGTCTGGATGAGGTGCAGAAGGGGCGCCGCGGCGAGGCCCTGGGGGCGACGAGCCTCACCTACCGCAGCGGGCGCGCCACGCTCGCGGTCGCCGAGACCGAACAGCGCCCCACCGTGCTGGGTCTCATCGCGTCGGGGCGTATGCGCCCCGACGCCGGCACCGTCGCACTCGATGACGCCACCGACCGCCGTGCGCACAACGCGCTGCGCCGTCGGGTTGCCCTGGTCGATGCTCCCGACGTGAGCGAGCCCGCCCCGAACATCGCGGTGGCCGGTGTCGTCGCCGAGGAGCTCATGTTCGCAGGCCTCGCCTCCGATCCCCTGTCGGCTCGACGGTGGCTCGACGAGCACGACCTGCGCTCGTCGGCGCGACTGCCGATCGCCGACCTCGCACCGGCGCACCGACTGCGCATCCTTCTCGAACTCGCCTCTGCGCGCCCCGGGGTCGACGGCCTCGTCCTCGTCTCCCCCGACCGCCACGGGGGCGACCCCGTGCAGTGGTGGGAGCTCGCCGAGGAGTTCGGCGAGCGAGGCTACGCCGTGCTCGTCATCGCCGGCGAGGCCGCCGCGTCGGCCCTGATCGACACCTCGGCATCCCTGGCGCCGCATCCCTCCAGCGCCCGCGTCCTCAAGCCCAGTCGGGTGCGCCTGCGCACCACCGCTCCCCTCGCCGGAGGCCACCGATGAAGATCCCCGCCATGATCGCCGCCGAGCTGCGGCGCCTGACGGCGACGCGCATGTCGGTCATCGCTCTCGTCGCCCTCATGCTGGTGCCCGTCCTCTACGGCGGGCTGTACCTGTGGGCCAACCAGGACCCGTACGGGCATTTCTCCGAGGTTCCCGTCGCCCTGGTCGATCTCGACGAGGGGTCGGGGACCGGCGGCGATGCGGCGCAGTACGGCAGCCAGGTCTCGCAGCAGCTGATCGACGGCCACGCCTTCGACTGGCGCGCGATGAGCGCGGCCGATGCCGCAACCTCTCTGCACGAGGGGACGGTCGACTTCATCGTGACGATCCCCTCGGATTTCTCCGCGGCCCTCGTCTCCTCCGGCGGCTCCGCACCACGCCAGGCGACCATCGGCCTGCAGACCAACGACGCCAACAACTACCTCGCATCGACCATCGGCACCCAGGCCGTCGAGAAGATCCGCCGCTCGGTCGCCGAGCTCGTCGGCCAGGAGGCGGCTTCGCGCTTGTTGGGAGGGCTCGCCGACATCCGCGCCCAGCTCGTGCAGGCGTCCGACGGCGCCACGACCCTCGCAGACGGGGCCGCCCAGGTCGCCGGAGGCAGCACGACACTGGCGCAGGGCACCGCCGCACTGGCGCAGGGCGCGGGAACGCTCACCGACGGCGCCAACCAGGTCGCCGCGGGCGCCGCGCAGGTCGCCGACGGCGCCCGTCGCGTCTCGGCGGGGACGGCGACGCTCGACGGGTATGCCGATCGCGCGGCATCCGCGGGGCAGCAGGTGGTCGCCGCCCTCCCGCAAGCTCGCGCCGACATCGCGACGCTGCTGGCCGACCGCGGCGTCGACCAGGCCACGATCGACCGGGTGCTCGCCGCGCTGGATCCCATCGGCGACGCCGCGGTGACCGGCAACAACCGTCTTCAGGCGGCCGTGTCACAGGTCGATCAGCTGGCATCCGGGGCAGCGCAGGTCGCCTCCGGCGCCGCGCAGGTCTCCGCCGGGGCGACGCAGGTCGCGGGCGGCGCCGGCTCGCTCCGCGACGGCGCCGACCAGGCCGCGGCCGGCGCGGCGACCCTCGCGTCCGGCGCCGGCCAGGTCGCCGGCGGCGCGTCACAGCTGCGCGACGGTCTGGCTTCGGGGGTGCAGGCGATTCCCGACACGGATGCGGCGACCCGCGACGCCCAGGCCAAGACCATCTCCGATCCGGTCGCGGTGAGCTCGAGTGCGCAGACCTCCGCGGGCGATTACGGTGCCGGGCTCGCGCCGTTCTTCGCTGCCCTCGCCGGCTGGATCGGCATCTACGCCCTCTTCCTCATCGTCAAGCCGATCTCGCGCCGAGCCGTCACGGCGTTGCGCTCACCGGTCCGGGTCACCATCGCGGGCTGGCTCACCCCGGCTTTCCTGGGCAGCGTCGGCATGGTCGCGCTGTTCGGCGTGCTCTCGTTCGCCCTCGGCTTCCGGTTCGCGAACCCACTCGGCACTCTCGGCATCCTGATGCTCGCCTCCTTCACCTACGCGGCGATCATCCTGGCGCTGAACGTCTGGCTGGGCTCGGTGGGCCAGTTCGTCGGTCTCGTGCTGATGGTGCTGCAGCTCGTGACGGCGGGAGGCACCTTCCCCTGGCAGACGCTGCCGGCACCGCTGGCAGCACTGCATCACGTGCTGCCGATGGGCTACGTCGTCGACGCGATGCGCCAGCTGATGTACGGCGGTGACCTCGCCCGCGTGGGCACGGACATCGGCGTGCTGCTGCTGTGGCTCGGCGGGGCGCTGGCGCTGGCGGCGGTGGGGGTGACCCGGATGACCCACCGCCGAACGCTCCGCGACCTGCAGCCGAGTCTCATCGGGTAGGGCGCCGGGGCATCGTCCCGCCGCCCGCCCGCCCGCCCGGCCGCCCGCCCGGCGACGGCGGGCGGCCCGCCTCTACGATGGGAAGGGACCCGGAGGAGGCTCCATGGCGACCAGCGCATGGCCGTTCGACGTCGAGGTCGTCGGCTCCGGCCCCAACGCACTGGCCGCCGCCGTCACCCTCGCACGCGCGGGCCTGTCGGTGCGCGTCTTCGAGCGGATGTCGCACCTCGGCGGGGGAGCCCGCACCGCCGAGACGGTCGCGCCCGGATTCCACCACGACACGTGCTCGGCCGTGCACCCGTTGGCGCTGGCCTCACCCTTCTTCCGCGCCTTCGGGCTCGCGCGTCGCGTGCAGTTCGTCACACCGGAGATCTCGTTCGCACATCCCTTGAGCGCCGCCGACGGCGGCTCCGGCATCGCCTATCGCGATCTGGAGCGCACGGTCGAGAGCCTGGGCCGCGACGGCGCCGCCTACCGCCGCCTGATCGCGCCGCTCGCCGCGCGTTCGCGCGAGATCGCCCGGTTCACGGGTTCCCCGCTGCTGCGCGTGCCTCCGCATCCTCTCGTCAGCGCCCGCTTCGGCGCGCGAGCGGTTTTGCAGGGCAGCGCCGCCTGGAATGCGCCCTTCAGCGGCGCCGTCGCTCCGGCGATGATCACCGGCGTCGCCGCCCATGCGATCGCGCCGCAGCCGAGTCTGATCGCCGCGGCCGCCGGCCTCGCCCTGCAGACGCACGCGCACGCGGCCGGTTGGCCGATCCCGATGGGCGGCTCCCAGGCGATCTCCGACGCCCTCGCCGACGATCTCCGCGCACACGGCGGCGAGATCGTGCTCGACCACGAGATCGCCTCGCTCGACGAGCTGAACGCTCGCGCGGTGGTGCTGGACGTCACCCCGCGCGCGCTCGTGCGGCTCGCCGGCGAGCGGATGCCGAGCGGCTACCGGCGGCGCCTGGAGCGGTTCCGCTACGGCAGCGGCTCGGCAAAGGTGCAGTTCGCACTCTCGGGTCCGGTCCCCTGGGCCGACGACCGGATCGCCGAGGCCGGCACGGTGCACATCGGCGGCACGCGCGCTCGCATCGCTGCGGCCGAACGCGAGGTGCTCGCCGGGCGACACGCGGCATCCCCCTATGTGCTCGTCTCCCAGCCATCGGTCTTCGACGCGACACGAGCGCCGCACGGCCACCACGCCCTCTGGGCGTACACGCACGTGCCGGCCGGTTCGACGCTCGACCAGACCGAGGCCGTCACCCGCGCGATCGAGAACGTCGCACCCGGATTCCGCGATGTCATCATCACGTCGCGCAGCACGTCGGCCGCGCAGCTCGAGGCCGACAACCCGAACTACATCGGCGGCGACATCGCGGCCGGCGCCGCGACCCTGCGCCAGCTGCTCGCACGGCCCGTGCTCAGTACTGAGCCATGGCGAACACCCCTGCCGGGCGTCTACCTCTGCGGCGCGGCGACGAGCCCCGGGCCGGGTGTGCACGGGCAGTCGGGATGGTTCGCCGCGCGGAGTGTGCTGCGACACGAGTTCGGAATGGCCCGCACACCGTCACTCGCACCCTGAGGTCGCCGCGCGAGGCGCGTCATCGCAGCGGCAGCATGACCTTCTCGAAGCGGAAGCCGCGATCCTCGCCGTCGAAGCTCTCACCCGGTCGATCCGCTGCATCCGGCTCCTCGGGCGGGCCGGGATGCGGGTGGCCCTCGTGGAAGAACTCGACCGCGTGAAAGCCGCAGACGTTGATGTAGAAGTGGATGTTGCGCACCTCGAAGTGCGGCGTGAAGGTATCCCAGACGCGGGTGTCGGGGTAGCGCTCCTCGATCGCGCGCCACGCCCGCCGACCGAGTCCCTTGCCCTCGCGACCGACATCGATGAAGAACAGCTCCAGCGCGCGGCGGCCCGCCTCGCGGCCCGGAACGACGACGGCCCCTCCGACGCGTTCGCCGTTCTCAAGCAGGTGCAGCACCTCGGCATCGGGAGCATCGAACGACTCTGCGAGCTCACGATCGCTGGGAATGGGTTCCGTGCTGGGCTGCCCCGTCTCCTTCTCCATGGCGGGGGCGAAGGCCGCCTGAATGCGCCGACCGACGTCGGCGAGGTCGTCGCGGATCGCCGGTTCGAGCGTCAGGGATGGCGTGTTCGCGGTTGTCATGATTCGTGCCTCTCTCACGCGGTTCTTCCAGTCGATCAGCACGCCGCGTCGGCCGCATCGCCCGAGCGACCGGACTTTCCCGCCGATCGGGGGACGCGGCCGCGGACCGAGGGGAGGGATGCCGGGGCCGGACCTGTGACCCCCCAGTTGACGGTCCGGCCCCCGACTCGTCCAGTGTGGCGGCGATGCCGGACGTGTGCGCCGTTGTCCACAAGTGCCGCCGGCAGCGTCCGCACATCCGACGATGGGGAGGAGTTCTCGCGCTCAGCCGCCCGCCGCAGGGGGCGTGCGACGGGCCTCGTCGAGCTCGTCGACGTACAGCGAGCGTTCGTCGATCGTGCCGTTGCGATAGGCCTGGCGTCCGACCATGTGAGCCGACAGCGGCGCGGTGGCGAGCTGCATCATCACCACGGGGACGAGGAAGGCGACCACCGGCCAGCTCCGCAGCGACAGCGCGATCGCGAGGCAGATGAGAATGAGCCCGAGCACCTGCGGCTTCGTCGCGGCATGCAGCCGCGTCGGCACATCGCGAAAGCGCAGCAGCCCGATCGCCGCCGTGACGCACAGCAAGCCGCCGATGAGCACGAGCACGAGGGCCGCGATGTCGAGGAGATCGTTCATCGGTCGGTGTTGTCCCTCCGTGCGACGAAGCGCGCCACCGCGATGGAGCCGAAGACACCGACGGCGGCGATGATGAGCAGCGCCGGCAGCGACCGGGTGTGGTGGTTGATCACCATGTCCGCGCCCAGGGCGCACATGACGAGCGTCAGCAGCACGTCCGATGCCACGGCGCGGTCGAGGATCGACGGCCCCACGATGATGCGCCACAGCGTGAGAAGGCCCGCCGCCGCGAAGACGACGTAGATGGCGATGATGAGAACGGTCATCGAGGTGCGCCGCCTTCCCGCGGCGAGCGCGCACCGATCTGCTGAATGGCCCGCAGCTGGGCGCGCGATCCCACCGCGCGCACGATGCGCGCCTCCCAGCCCTGCACGGCGCGGCGCTGCTTCTCCACATCCTCGGCGGAGGAGACGCCGATGACGTGCAGGAAGAGAATGCGCCGGTCACGGTCGACGTCGACGATCAGCGAGCCCGGGATGAGTGACGCCGTCACGCCGACGTGGGCCATGATCAGGTCGTCGTCGGTGCGCAGCGGCACCGCGATCACCGCGGTGCCCGGATAGCGTCGCGGATTGAGGGTCTGCCACGCGACGAGCAAGGATCCACGGATCAGAGCGAGGAAGAACATCACCACGAAGACGAGGCCGTACCAGAAGTTCACCCGTCCCGACAGCTCGACCGCCGGCAGTCGGAACACGCGGGTGACCACGAGCGCCACGACGACGCCGGTCACGGCGGCGAGCACCGTGAACTGACCCCACAGCAGCATCCACAGGGCGACCAGCCACACGAAGAAGGGAAGCTGGCGCCAGACGGCAGCCGCCACCGACGACGTCGGACTCATGATCCGCCCCCGTCGTCGAGCTGCACCAGTGTCACGGGCGTGAGCAGCGCGTCGCCGATGCTCGCGCACAGCGCGTAGAGGGGACCGGCGAAGACCGTGAGGGCGACCGTGACCGCGACCATCCCCGCCGTCGTCGCGGTCATGATGCGCGGAATGACGCGACGCGCGCCCTCGTCGTCGGCTGCCGGGGCGTCACCGAGGTACGAGATGCGCTCGACGACGCCGGTCTCCTCCGAATGGTCGTCGTCCTCGCGCCAGAAGGCGAGGTTCCACGCGCGCATGAGGGTGTACAGGGTCAACAGCGACGTGACGATGCCGCCGATGATCAGGAGGTACATGAGCGGCGTGCCGACCTCGGCCGCCGCGTCGAACAGCGCGAGCTTGCCGATGAATCCCGAGAACGGCGGCAGCCCGCCGAGGTTGATCGCCGGGATGAAGAACAGCACCGCGAGCAGGGGTGCGGCGCGCATCAGCCCCTTGACCTTGAGGATCGATGTCGAGCCGGCACGACGCTCGACGAGCCCGACCGCGAGGAAGAGCGTGGTCTGCACGATGATGTGGTGGACCATGTAGTAGATGGTCGCGCCGAGAGCGAGAGGCGTCGCAATCGCGAGCCCGAACACGAGGTAGCCGACGTGGCTGACGAGTGTGAACGACAGGATGCGCTTGAGCTCGGCTTGGGCCAGCGCGCCGAGGACGCCGACGATCATGGTCGCCAGCGCGACGATCAGCAGCAGCGTGTTGACGTCGTTGTCCCGGAAGATCTGCGTCTCGGTGCGGATCATCGCGTAGACGCCGACCTTCGTCAGAAGGCCTGCGAAGACCGCGGTGACGGGTGCCGGCGCGGTCGGGTACGAGTCCGGCAGCCAGAACGACAGCGGGAACACGGCCGCCTTGATGCTGAAGGCGAGCAGCAGCATCAGATGCAGGACGAGCTGCGTCGAATCGGGAAGCTCCGTCATCCGCTCGGCCAGCTGCGCGATGTTCACGGTGCCCAGGGCGCCGTAGATGGCAGCGATGGCGGCGAGGAAGAGGATCGAGGAGACGAGCGAGACGACGATGTAGACGACCCCGGCGCGGATGCGCGACTCCGTGGAACCGAGGGTGATGAGCACGTACGAGGCGACCAGCAGGATCTCGAAGCCGACGTACAGGTTGAAGAGGTCGCCCGCGATGAACGCGTTGAAGATGCCCGCTGACAGGATGAGATACGAGGGGTGGAAGATCGTCACGGGGGTGTCGTCGTCGCCGTCGGCGGCGCCCTGCCCGACGGAGAAGAGCAGAACGGCAAGCAGCACGATGCTCGAGATCACCACGAGCAGCGCCGCGAGACGATCGACGTACAGCACGATCCCGAACGGGATCGGCCAGCCGCCCACCGACACGGCGATCGCCTGCCCCGACGAGTCGACGGTGTACAGGAGCACGGCGGCGATCGCCGCCACGAGCGTCAGCGTGATGACCGAGACACCGACCTGGACGCGGCGCTGGCGACCGAAGACGAGCGCGATGCCCGCGCCGAGCAGCGGCAGGGCGACGAGAAGGGGAACCAGAGCGCTCACCGCGCATCACCCCCGTCTCGGCCGTCTCGACCCGGGCGATCGACGGGTGCGTCGTCGCGGATGCCGTCGAGGTCGCGGTGGTGCAGCACCGTGATCGGGGCCGTCTCGGTGCCGATGAAGTCGGTCGTCGCATCCTCGTCGTCGTCTTCGATGGACGTCTCGTCGTCCATCTCGTCCTCTTCGACCGCACCGCGATCACGCACGGCGATGTCTTCCTCATCGTCGACCACCGTGTCGGCCTGGCCCAACTGCCAGGAGCGGTAGATGAGCGCGAGCAGGAAGGCCGAGACGGCGAAGGTGATGACGATCGCCGTGAGCGTCAGCGCCTGCGGCAGTGGGTCGCTCATCTCATCGACGTCACCCGCGCCGAAGAAGGGGGCGATGCCGGGGCGGCCCATGACGACCAGCAGGAACAGGTTGGTCGCGTTGCCCAGCAGCAGGAAGCCGATCAGCACGCGGGTGAGGCTGCGCTCGAGCATCGCGTAGGCGCCGCACGCGAAGAGGGCGGCCATGATGACGATGAGAACGGCCGAGACGGTCACGAGACCATCACCCCCCGCTTTCGAAGTTCCTGCGTCTGCCGGTCGACCTCGCCACCGAGCGAACGCAGCACGTCGAGCACGAGGCCGACCACGACGAGGTAGACGCCGATGTCGAACAGGGTCGACGTCACGAACTCGATGTGACCGATGATCGGGATCTCCGCCTCCCAGAACACGCTCTTCAGCGGCGGCAGACCGAACAGTAGCGGCACCACCGCCGTGGCGACGGCGAGCGCCATCCCGGCGCCGAGCAGACGCCCGGCATCCGTGGGGGCCGCCGCACCGAGCTCGTACCGACCACCGGCGACGTAGCGCATGACCAGCGCCATACCGGCGACCAGGCCACCCGCAAAGCCGCCGCCGGGAAGGTTGTGACCGGCGAAGAGCAGGTAGATCGACACGACGATGATCGTGTGGAAGAGGATCCGAACGATGACTTCGAGCAGGATCGACCGATTCTCCGGGCGAACCTTCTGTCCACCCACGAGCCATGTCTGACGCGTGCTGTCGGGATCGCTTCCGCGGGGACGCGGCCCCTCCGCGGTCTCGATGAGGGGCCGCCGCGTGCGGGTGACCCCCGTCGGCAGCGCCGAGATCGATCGCGAGATGAGATCGGAGCGGTGGGTGACGAAAACCAGCGAGGCCACCCCAGTCGCGGCGAGGATCAGGACCGACAGCTCTCCCATCGTGTCCCAACCGCGCAGGTCGACGAGGGCGACGTTCACGACGTTCTTGCCGTGCCCGAGCTCGTAGGCGAGGTCGGGGAAGCGATCGGAGATCGGCGTCGCGACGCGCGCACCGGTCGCGACCATCGCGACCATCGCCATCGTCGCGCCGACCGCAATGGCGAGGATCGCCCGGAGGATCGGCTTGACGGAGGCGTTGTGCTCCCCCAGGCGCGCGGGGATCCGACGCAGCACCAGAGCGAACGCCACGAGGGTGACGGTCTCGACGAGGATCTGCGTCAGGGCGAGGTCGGGCGCCCCGCTCGTTGCGAACAGGGCGATCATGCCGAGTCCGGTCGCCGAGACGAGGACGACGCCGGTGTAGCGCTTCCGAGCCCGTACCGCGAAGATGCCCGCGACGATCATGATCGGCGCGACCACCAGCTGCATGGGCGTCTGCCAGGCGTCGAGCGAGATCTGCCAGTCGCGGCCCGCGAACAGCGCCGTGCCCTCGGCCGCCACGAAGACGACGAAGATCGTGCCGACGTACAGCGGAAGCGAACCCCGCTGGGTGAAGGTCGTGGTCCACACGGCGATGCGCGCGATCATGCGCAGCACCAGGTTGTAGACGTCGGCGGCCGTGAACGGCAGCAGGCGACGCGGCATACGCCCCGTGCGCTGTGCGATCGTGAATACCAGCGCGCCCAGGGCGATGCTGCCCAGCGACAGGAACAGGGCCGGCTCCCATCCGTGCCAGAGCGCCAGGTGGTACGGATATCCGCCGGCGGTGGGGAGCGTGTCGGCGTAGCCGGAGAAGGCGTGATCGAGCAGCGGTGCCGTGAAGCCGGCGGCGAGAGTCAGGACGGCCAACAGGATCGGCGCCGCGAGGAAGGCCAGCGGCGGATCGGGCCATTGCGTGGCAGGGCGGGCCGCGCCGTCGGCATCCTTCTTCGTCCAGAAGGCGCCCCACACGAAACGCAGACCGTACGCGGTCGTGAGGATCGAGCCGAGAAGGATGCCGAGCAGAGGGATGAGCGCATCAGGGCGCGTGCCGCCTTCGAGCAGCGAGCTGAGCACCGCCTCTTTCGCAACGAAACCGACGGTGGGGGCGAATCCCACCATCGATGCGACAGCGATGATCGAGACCACCGCGAGCGTGGGTGCCTGGCGCCCCACGCCGGACAGTTCACCGATGTCACGGGTCGACAGCTGACGGTCGATGACGCCGACCACGAGGAAGAGCGCCGATTTGAAGAGCGCGTGGCCGATCAGCAGCGCGAGGCCCGCGAGCGCGGAGTTGCGCTCTCCGTAGCCCAGCACGACCGTGAGCATGCCGAGCTGGCTGACCGTGCCGAACGCGAGGATGCGCTTGAGATCGGATTCGCGCAACGCCTGGAAGCCGCCCAGCAGCATCGTGAAGATTCCCAGACCGATGACGATCGGTCGCCACAGCTCGTTCTCGGCGAACGCCGGCGCGAGCCGGGCGATCAGATAGATGCCGGCCTTGACCATCGCGGCCGCATGCAGATACGCGCTCACGGGCGTGGGCGCGGCCATCGCACCGGGGAGCCAGAAGTGGAAGGGGAAGATGGCCGACTTGCTGAGCGCACCGACCAGCAGCAGAACGATCGCGGTGGCGAGCAGTCCGTCACTTCCCGGCCGCAGGGCCGCCGCACCGCTCACGATCGCGGTGATGCTGTTCGTGCCATAGATCACCGAGAGCATGACCGCGCCGACGAACATCACGAGTCCGCCGAGCGTCGTGACGAGCAGCGCCTGGAGGGCGGCTCGTCGGCTCGCGCCGCGCGCGTGGTAGAAGCCGATGAGCAGGTAGGACAGGATGCTGGTGATCTCCCAGAACATCACGAGCACGATGATGTCGTCCGTCAGGACGAGTCCGTACATCGCCCCCGCGAACCCGAGGAGCACCGCGGCGAACAGGCCGACGCCCTGCGTCTTGCCGTCGAAGTACCAGCGGCAATACAGCAGGACGAGCGCTCCCACCCCGGTGACGATGAGCGTGAGGACCCAGCTGAGGGTGTCCATGCGCATCGAGAGATCGATGCCGAGTTGGGGAATCCAACGAAGGGACTCGGCCGGCACCCGACCGGCGACGACCTCGGGCGTGGCCATGGCGGCGTGGACGAAGGCCACGACCGGCAGCAGCGCTGCGACGAAGAATGCTCGCGAGCCGATGCGCCCGACCAGCCACGGCAGCGCCAGCGGAATCACCGCGAACGCAGCCAGGAGCACGAGCAATCTGGCCTCCTGACGGGTCGCGGGGGTCGGAAGGCCAGTCTACCGGGCGCCCGGTGTCACCCGGCGCGCGAGGTCGTATTACCGATGCGGAATGTAGAAGTGAGGTTGACCGACTCCGGTTCACGCCCGTCGAGCATCGCAGCGATCGCGGCGCCTGCCGCGCGGCCCTTGGCCGTCGCGGGCTGGACGAGCGTGGTCAGCTCGTAGGGGGCGAGCCCGTCGACGGGAACGCCGTCGAACCCGGTGACGCTGACGTCCTGGGGCACGCGCAGACCGGCATCCTCGGCGGCGCGGATGACACCGGCGGCCAGAAGGTCGCTCTGCGCGATGACGGCGGTGGGCCGGGTGCGCGGGTCGGCGAACAGCACGCGCCCCGCGGCGAATCCGTCGTCGATGGAGCTGCCTGCGCACGCGAAGGCCGGCGCGTCGGGAAAGACGTCACGAGCTCCCTGAAGACGATCGCGCGTCACGTCGACCGCGATCTCGGCATCCGGCGCGATCCATCCGACCGTGCCGGCGGCGTCCTGCCACAGCGTGACGATCGCGACGCGGGCGTGGCCGAGATCGCGGACGTACTGCGCCGCCCGCCGCTGCGCGTCACGGTTGTCCAGAGCGATGCGGGGAATGCCCTCGCCGGCGTCTCCTTCGACCACCACGACGGGGATGCCGCGGGCCTGGACGATCGGCAGCGACGCGCGGAGCGACCCATCGCAGCCGATGAGCACCGCGGCGTCGATGGACGCCGTCGTCAGGGTGGGGGCGTTCTCGATGTCGAGCTCGTCGTCGCGGCGAAGGAGGAGGAGGCCCGCACCGAGGGGGGCGACGGCTTCGGCGAGCCCGTCCATCAGGAGACGCTGGACGGGGTCGACGAACATGAAATTCAAGGATGAACCGACGACGACGGCGACGATGCCGCTGCGGCCCAGACGCAGCGAGGCGGCGCGGGGGTCGGGCCCGGTGTAGCCGAGGGAGTCGGCGGCCTCGATGACCCGCAGTCGCGTGGTGTCCGAGACCGGGGTCTTGCCGCTGAAGACGACGGACGCCGTCGACGGCGAGACGCCCGCGACGCGGGCGACGTCGGCGATGGTGGCCCGGCGGTTCGTCACTCCCCGATGCTAACCCGCGTCGAATCGTTTCGGGGCGGGGATCGGGGATGTGGCGCGCTCGTCATCGAGGCGTCGAATCGATTCGAGAAATGTGGATACAGTGAGGGGGTGATCTCCCGCTCCCGCCTCGACCGCCGCCAGCTCGTCCGCTGGCGGACCTCGATCTTCACGCTGTTCCTCCTGTGCGGCGTGACCTTCGCGTCCTGGGCGTCGCGGCTGCCGGCCGTCAAGCAGAACCTCTCGATCGACGACTTCGAGGTCGGCATCCTGCTGTTCGCCATGGGTGCCGGCTCGCTCATCGGCGTGATGTCGGCCAACGTCGTGGTCGTTCGCTGGGGCGCCAAGCGCGGACTGTCCGTCACGATCGTGGGCATCGCCATCGGCCTGTTCCTGGCCGCGCTGGGAGTGGACGCGCTGTCGTCCTATCCCCTGACGGTGATCGGATTGGCGACCCTCGGGCTGTGCTTCGGCGCCACGGACGTCATGATGAACGTCGAGGCGGCCGAGGTCGAGCAGGCGTTCGAGCGCACTCTCATGCCGCTTTTCCACGCGTTCTTCAGCCTCGGCACCGTCGCGGGCGCCGGTATCGGCGTCGCGATGACGGCCTGGGGCGTCGGTGCATCGTGGCACCTCGGCACCGTGGCCGTCGTCTGGCTCGTGATCACGGCCAACGCGCTGCGATCCATCCCCCTGCAGGCGCAGGTCACGGTCGACCCCGACGCCGCGTCTCCGGGGCGCCGGGAGCGCCTGCATGCCGCGCTCGAGGTCTGGCGTGACCCCCGCACCTATGCGATCGGCGCGATCATCCTCGGCATGGCCTTCGCCGAGGGCAGCGCGAACGACTGGCTGACGATCGCGGTCGTCGACGGTCACAACGAGTCGGAGGCCACCGGAGCGGTCTTCCTCACGGTCTTCTCCGTCGCGATGACGGTGTTCCGCGCGGTGGGCGGCCCGCTCGTCGACCGCATCGGTCGCGTGTGGACCCTGCGAGCCCTGTCGGTGGCCGCCGGGGTGGGTCTGGTCGTCTTCATTCTCGCGCCGAACCTTCCGGTCGCCTTCATCGGCGTCGCCCTGTGGGGGGCGGGCGCGTCGCTGGGCTTCCCCCTCGGCATGTCGGCTGCGGCCGACGATCCCCGCAAGGCCGCGGCATCCGTCTCTGCGGCGGCGACCATCGGCTACGTCGCCTTCCTCTGCGGACCGCCCGTCCTCGGCTGGGTCAGCCACCAGATCGGCATCCTGAACACCCTCTGGATCATCGTCGGGCTCATCGCCATGAGCGGCTTGGCATCCGGCGCCGCCAAGCCGATCGCGGGGTCGAAGGTGGGCGCGGGACACCACTAAGGCGGTCGCTCTCCCCGGGATGCCGCGACGGTCACCTGTGGATAGATCGAACAAATGTCCGAATGTCGCCGTACACTCGGGGTATGACGGAGATCGCGCCGGGGGGCGTCATCGAGACCGACAACGGCGGCCGGTTCGTGGCTATACTGTCGGGTCTCGTTGCGGACACTGAGGCGGTGTCTCGCGCTGTGACGGCGGCGCAGGTCGCGGAGGTGCGGGTGCTGGCGCGGGCGGGTCAGCTCGCGGAGCGGGAGGCGGCGGCACAGCGGGGGTCGGTGCGGGAGCACGACATGGTGTTGCGCTCGATCGCGGCGGAGCTGGGCGGGGTGCTGCGGGTGACCGATCGGACGGTGCAGCAGCGGATCGGTGAGGCGCGTGAACTCGTCGAAAGCTACCCCGCGACCCTCGACGCGTGGGAGGCGGAGCGGATCACGCGTGGTCATGTGCGGGTGATCGTGGATGCCGGCGGGCTCGTTCCCGCCGAGCGGCGGGCGGAGTTCGAAGCGGAGGCGATCCGGCTCTGTGAGGGGGATACGCCCAACCGGGTGCGGGCGGCGGTGGAGATTCTCGCCGAACGCACCGCGGAGCGTTCCTTCACCGAGCGCCACCGCACGGCGAGCGCGTGCCGCCGGGTCCGGGTGATCCCCGGGGCTGATGGCATGTCCGACCTCGTCGCGACAGTGCCGACGGTCATCGCCCACGGCATCCTCGACCGTCTTACGCAGCAGGCGATGGTGATCGCCGACAGCCGCCATCACGAGGGCGACGGCGTTGGCGATGGCGATGGCGATGGCGATGGCGATACGCGGACGATGGATCAGATTCGCGCCGACGTGCTCTGCGACATGCTGCTCACCGGCAGCCCGACCCTCGACCCCAGCGCGGTCGGCGACCGGCCCGGGGCCCTGGGCGCGATCCGCGCGCAGGTTCAGGTCATCGTCCCCGCACTCACCCTGCTCGACGCCGACGACGGACCCGCCGACCTCGTCGGACGTACCCCGGTCGACGCCGATACCGCCCGCGCTCTCGCCGCAAACGCGCCCACGCTCACCCGGATCCTCACCGACCCCGTCGACGGGGCCGTGATCGCCGTCGATCGGTACCGCACCGCACAGTCGCAGCGTCGATTTCTCCGCGCGCGCGACCAGCACTGCCGGTTCCCCGGATGCCGACGGGCAGCGATCCGCTGCGAGATCGACCACACCGTCGACCACGCGCAGGGCGGCCCCACTGCCCTCTGGAACCTCGCCCACCTGTGTCAGCGGCACCACTCGATGAAGCAGTTCACCGCGTGGAGAGTGCGACAACACCCCGGCGGCATCCTCGAATGGACCTCACCCACCGGACGGGTCTACCGAGAAGACGCCCCCGTCCCCCTCGTGGCGTTCACGGTCGACCCACCACCGCATCCACCAGCGGAATCCGTGCCACCCTTCTGAGCGACCGCGCGGGTTCTCCCCGCGCGCCCTGCGAGACTGGACGAGTGCGTCTCATCATCGCCCGCTGCTCCGTCGACTACTCCGGACGGCTGAACACCCATCTTCCGCTGGCGACCCGCCTGATCATGATCAAGGCCGATGGCACCGTCGCGTTCCATCGGGACATTCAGCACGCCCCGCTCAACTGGATGAGCCCGCCGTGCACCCTGACCGTCGAGGCACCGGATGCCGAGTCTGCGTCGGCCGGTGTGATCGAACACTGGCGCGTGACCCATGCGAAGTCCGGCGATGCTCTTCTCGTGCGCATCTATGAAGTTCTGCACGACTCGTCGCACGAGCTCGGTGTCGATCCCGGCCTGCAGAAGGACGGCGTCGAGGCCGACCTGCAGCGCCTGCTCGCCGAGCAGGTCGAGGTCATCGGCGACAACCTCACCCTCGTGCGCCGGGAGTTCCCGACCGCGATCGGCCCGGTCGATCTGCTGTTGCGCAATCCGGACGGCGGAACGGTCGCGGTCGAGGTCAAGCGCCGCGGCGACATCGACGGCGTCGAGCAGCTCACCCGTTACCTGGAGCTGCTCAACCGCGACCCGCACCTCGCACCGGTGGCGGGAGTGTTCGCCGCCCAAGAGATCAAACCGCAAGCCAAGACGCTCGCCGGCGACCGCGGCATCCGTTGCGTGACCCTCGACTACGAAGGCATGAAGGGCGTCGAATCGGGCGCGCCGCGACTGTTCTGACGGCACCCTAGGCTGGACCCATGACGATGCGATCCCCTTTCACGTGCGTGCTCTGGGACGTCGACGGGACCCTCGTCGACGCTTCCGACGGCATCCTGCGGCGCCTCACGACCGCCCTCGAGCACTTCGGCAAGCCCGCACCGACGCGTGACGAGCTCGTGCACTGGATCGGCCCGCCGATGTTCAACTCGTTCCAGGACAACGTCGGCATGACCCCGGAGCAGGCCACCGAGGCCGTCGCGTACTACCGCACCTTGGGCAAGGCCGACGGTTACACCACGGGAGCGCGACTGTACCCGGGGGTGGCCGAGATCATCGCCGACCTCGACGCTGCGGGAATCTCTCAGGCGACGGCGAGCTCGAAGCCGGAGGTGCAGGTCGTCGCACTCATGGAGCACTTCGATCTGGCGCCGCACATGACGGCGATGGTCGGCTCCACCCCCGACGAGAAGACGCTCGCATCGAAGTCCGACATCGTCGCCGAAGCCCTGCGCCGCCTGCGCGCGGCGGGCGTCGACACGAGCCGCCCGGTGCTCATCGGCGACCGCCACCACGACGTCGAGGGCGGCGCCGCGCAAGGAGTGCCGGTGGTCTTCGTGCGGTGGGGCTTCAGCTGGCCCCACGAGGCCGATGGCGCGTCGGCCGCCGTGGAAAATGCGGCGCAGCTGCGGTCACTGCTGCTCATCGATGATGAGACGGCGTCTCACGCCGGCTGAGCTCTACCGATATATTGGGGGCGCTGCACGGTCGGGGCACGGCCGGGAGTCGGTGACGTGCCCCTGTCTCTCTCACGCGGAGCGTGGGAGCGTGCGGCCCGTGTGAGTCGACATACGTAACCGGAAAGAGTGCCCCATGCGCCTGCACCGCATCATCCCCGCCGCCGCCCTCGTGTCGAGCATGATCCTCCTCGGAGGCTGCTCCACGATCACGAACCTGATCGGGGGTGATCAGGCCGTCCGCGACGCCGACACCGGACAGGTGACGGAATCCGGCAAGGCCGACGCGTTCACCATCAAGGTCGGCGACTGCTTCAACGACCAGAGTGGCGAGCAGATCAGCGATGTTCCCGCCGTGCCCTGCACCGACCCGCACGACAACGAGGTGTACTACGACCTGACGATGCCGGCCGGTGACTACCCCGGCGACAGCGCGGTGACCGACGCCGCCGAGAAGGGATGCGGAGACGCCTTCTCGACGTTCGTCGGCGTGCCGTACGAAGAGTCGACGCTGGAGTTCAGCTACCTGTTCCCGACGAAGGACAGCTGGGAGGGCGCCGACGACCGCCTGATCTCGTGCATCGTCTACGACCGGTCCGGCAAGGTGACCGGCAGCCTCGCCGGCGCCGCCCGATGAGCACGCCGTCGGGCGAGCAGGTCGTCTTCCGCAGCTCTCTCGCCCGACGGGCGCTCGGCGCCCTCGTCCTGTCGGCGATCCTCGGTGCCCTGGCACTGTTCGCCCTGCCCTCGTTTCTGCCCGTCACCACGAGCAGGTCCACGCGGGCCACTCTCGCCATCACGGCCGCGGTCATCGTCGTCGCCCTCGTGTGGGGCAGCGCGCTCTGGTATGCGAACACGCGCGTGATCGTCGACCGCGACGCCGTCGAGATCCGCCGTCCCGGACAGCTGCTGCATCGGTGGGAGCGCTCGAACGCGGCGTTCACCAGTCGCATCACCAAGCGCTACACCAACGGCATCCCATCCGGCGTCGATCGCACGCTGATCGTGGAGTCGCCCGGCCGCCGCGACGAAGTGAACGTCCCGCTGTCACGCGAGGCGTTCACCGAGCTGGTGGCCCTGCTCTCGCCGCTCACGGAACACGTCGCCGTCCGAGAGGCCGACGGCATCCACACCGCTGCGTCTCTCGTCGGCACGCGGAGCTTCAGCCCCGATGCCACGGCAGTGCGGCGCAGCGCACGTCGCGCCGGCGTCGCGGCCGCCGTTGTCGTCGCCATCGCCGCCGTCACGATCGCCGTGGCGATGTCGGGCGTGCTGGTGCGCGACGATCGCGAGATCGTGTCGGTCGTGGTCGTGCCACTGCTGCTCGTGCTCGCGGTGATCCTGGGCGTCGTCGCGCTCGTCACCGCCGCGCGGGCTCGCTCGGTACCCGGACGCGTCGATGTGTCGGCGGGTGCCGTCACGGTCGACGGGCAGACCTTCTTCCTCGCACAGCAGCGCGCCGTGCGTCTCAGCCCGCCCGCCTATCCCCGACGCCGACTCGTCGTCGTCGATCCGACGGGAACCACCCGCCGCTGGCTGCTCGGGCTGCCGGGATCATCGAAGCGCACGCCGGAGATCCTGCCGGCCTACCCCGACCTCGTGGCCGCCGTCGCCGCTGCCGCCGTCGGCGCCGAGCAGATCGTGCGGCTCGATCTGGAGTGATCCTCGCTCACGACGAACGAGCCGCCGCCGCACAGGTGCGGACGACGGCTCGCTCCGACGTGAAAACGGCCCGCTCGAAAGCGGGCCGTCGAACTCACAGGGGTCGGATGTTCTCCGCCTGCAAGCCCTTGGGGCCCTGGGCGATCTCGAACTCGACGCGCTGGTTCTCCTCGAGCGAGCGGTAGCCGCCCGACTGAATGGCGGAGTAGTGGGCGAAGACGTCAGCGCCGCCCTCATCGGGAGCGATGAACCCGAAGCCCTTCTCCGAGTTGAACCACTTGACGGTACCGCTGGTGCTCATGAACTGCCTTACTGACGTGCGATGACGACGCGAGTGCGCCGACGGGCTCCACGCTAACGGTCGGCATGGCCTCGCGCAGTATCAGATGAGACAAGGTGACACAAACGTTGCAAGAACACAGCCAAAGGTGGCAACCCCGACACACTCGCCCACCGGCGGCCGGCAGCCGTACACTCATCACTGAGATGACCCGAACCGTCTCAGTAAGATGTCTACTTTTCTTCGACCGATCGATCACAACGATCTGACCACTGGCGTAAGCCTGAGCGACGAGGTCTACGCGCGCATCGGCGCGGCCATCGTCGATGGCTCCCTCGCGCCCGGAGAACGTCTGCGCGACGGCGACATCGCGGCGCAGTTGGGCATCTCGCGCACTCCCGTGCGAGAGGCTCTGCAGCGCCTGGAGCGTTTCGGCCTCGTCGAGATCGCCGTCGGGCGCTACACCCGCGTGTCCGTGCCCGACGAGCGCGTGCGACGCGAAACCGGAGTGTTCACCGCCTACCTCATGGGCAACGCGATCCATCTCGCGCTCGCCAACGCCACCGACGACGAGCTCGACGGCATCGTCGCGGTGGCCGGCACCGTCGTCGACAGCGCGGCGCACCGCGACATCGCGTCGCTCTTCTCCCGCTGTACGCAGATGTTCGAGCTCATGACCCGCGCCACCCACAACACGGTGTTCATCGGCGTCGTTCGCGAGGTGGCGCTGACGATCGAGCGGAATCTGCGCGGTTGGGACCCGTTCCTCACGGCAGCGGCCGGTCGCGTCGACCTCTTCGACGCGCTGCGACGCCAGCTCGCCGAGCGCGACGGTCGCGGCGCCGAGGAGACGCTGCGACGGCTCCACGATCTGCACTGATCCCGCGCCGATGCGAGTCGGCGGATGCCGATTGACCGGCGGCGTTCAGCGTCCGAGCACCATGCCGCCGTTCGCCGAGATGATCTGGCCGGTCACCCACCCGGCATCCGGACCGAGCAGCCAGGCGATGATCCCGCCGATCTCCTCGGCCGTGCCCACCCGGCCGACGAGGGTCTGCGCGACGCGGTTCTGCACGACGTCGTCCGAGACCCCCGCCCAGAACTCGGTCCCGGGCACGAATCCCGGTGCGACGACGTTGGCGGTGCCGCCGAAGCGGCCCAGCTGCGCGGCGAGATCGAACATCCACGCGTGCAGGGCAGCCTTGGACGCACCGTACGAACCGGTCCGCGAGCCACGCAGGGCCGAGACCGACGACAGCAGCACGACGCGTCCCCCGTCGGCTTCCAGCGCGGGTCGCAGCGCTTCGACCAGCAGGACCGCGGTCATCACGTTGAGGTCGAATCCCGCACGCCAGTGATCTCGGATGGCTTCGAGGTTGTCGTCGGACGCCGCGGGGGCGTTGCCCCCGGCGGAGGCGACCACACCGACACCGCCCAGGCCCGCGTCGCGCACGGCATCCGCCACACGGCGCGCGCCGTCGGGGGTGCTGACATCGGCATCCACGACGAGGAACGACGACGGTTCGTGGGCGGCGACCTCCTCGAGCGGTGCCCGCCGGCGGCCGACGAGGGTGACGTGGCGACCGGATGCGGCGAGGCGGAGGGCGGCGGCACGGCCGATACCGGTGCCGGCACCGGAGACGACGACGGTGGAGCGATGCGGGTCGTTCATGACACCACGCTAACCGTGCATGCCGCGGTCTCGGCGCGGAGTGATCGCGAGCGCGGCGAGCGGCGTCGCGCCGACCAGCGCGAAGGCGAGGGGGTAGCCGACCAGGGTGACGAGCGACCCGACCAGCGGGCCGACCGCCGACGCCGCGACGAACTGCCCGGTGTTCTGGATGCCGAGGGCGCGACCCGACCAGAAGGGTCCGGCCGCTTCGGCCACCGACGTGTACGCGAGGCCGTTGTCGGCGACCGCGATCGTGGACGCGACGAGATACAGCACGCCGACGAGCGCGTCGGCGTGCACGGCGCCGGCGACTGCGAGCGCCGCCATCGCCACGACACCGGCGCCGGCGACCCAGCGCAGCACGCCGACGCGGGTGCCGACGCGATCACTGAGGTGGCCGACGACGATCCTGCCCACCGCGCCCACGAACTGCGATGCCGCCACGAGCGCGCCGGCCGCCGACGCACTCCATCCCATCGCCGTCACCAACCACACCAGGCCGAAGATCGACATCGCGAACTGCGGGCCGACGAGAAGAGCCGAGGCGAGGTGGATGCGCACCAGGAACGCGCTGGCGCGATAGGGGTTGGTCGCGGCATCCGCCGGGCCGATGCGGCGCGCGGGGCGCGGTGGATTGCGGATGCCCCACGCGCAGAGCACGGCGAGCGCGCCGGTCACCCCCGCGGCGACGACGAAGGGCGCGGCGAGCCCGCCCTCGGCCAGCGGTGGAACCGTCAGCGCAGCGGTGGCGACACCGAGCGGCTGGGACATCTGGCGGATGCCCATCGCGAGTCCGCGGCGCTCCACGGGGAACCAGCCGATCACGACGCGGCCGCTCGCGGCGTTCGTGCTGGCCGACGCGGCACCCCCGCACGCGAGGAGCACACCGAGAACGAGATATCCGTCGCCGCTCGCTGCGGCGGCAGCGAGCGAGAACACGGCGGTGAGGACGAGCCCGCCGGCGATGATCTGCCGTTCGCCGTACCTGTCGGTGAGCACGCCCCACACGACGAGCGTGCACACCATGCCGAGAGTGGGCGCCGATGCGAGCAGCCCCGCCTGAGCGAGGGGCATGGCGCGCTGAGTGTGCAGGAGCGGGATCAGGTAGGCCGGCGCCGAGACGAGGAGGGTTCCGGCGGCTTGCGCCAACACCCCCAGCGCCAGCATCACCCACGCCCGCGTGGGCGTCGCTGTCGTCGTGTTCGTGCTCGGCATCGTCTGATCCTCCGTCGGGTACACTCTGGTATACCACCCTGGTACACCAGAGGAGCGACGTGACCACTTCCCCCGAGACCGGCAGTCCGTACGAGCGCCTGCGCGCCGCCATCCTGTCCCTCGAGCTGTTGCCGGGTGAGCGGCTGAGCGAACGCGGACTCGAGTCGATGCTCGGTGCGTCGCGCACCCCCATCCGCGCCGCCCTCATGCGCCTCGAGAACGAGGGACTGACACGGCGCGATGACCGCACCTGGCGCGTGACGCCGATCGACCTCAGCGAGATCCGCGCGCTCATGGAGTACCGCGAGGCGCTCGAGACCGCCGTCGTCGCACTCGCGGTGGACCGCGCCGACGATGCCGAACTGGACAGCCTCGGCGCGATCGCCCGTGCCGGCGGCGAGCACGACGACGCCGACGCCGTACTGCGCGACGGCAGCGACTTCCACGTCGCCCTGGCACGACTGTCGCGCAATGCGTTCCTCGTCGACGCGATCGCCGGCACGCTCGTGCGCCTCAGCCGCACCCGCTGGCTCGAGGTGCGCAGCGCCGCCTCCCGCGCCCACGCCGCCGCCGAGCACCGGGAGATCGTGGCCGCGGTCGCTGCCCGGGATGCCGAGCGCGCGCGCGAGCTCGTCATCGCACACGGCCGCGGCACGCGCGACCGCGTGCTCGCATCACTGTCGGAGGAGCGCCTGCGGCTACGCGGGCGAGGTCTGTCGATCGTGGAGTCGGCAGCGGCGGGCTGAGGTCGCGCCGCCGCGTCACCTTCCGACGGTGGGCGGTGCCATGGTTCCGACGACGCCGACGCGCTCCACCCGCCCGCTCAGCGTCGGCGCGATGTCCACCTCGATGCCGTCCGGAGCCTCGTACGCGGCGCGCAGAGCTCTCTCCGGGGTTCACGCTGCCATCGGGGAGGAGGGAGTCCCAGCGCTCCCAGCTCGTCGTCGCGCGATGAATCTCCGTGTCGTGCGCGACGCCGTCTCGAGGGTGCTCGCCGCGCGTGCGGATGATCCGCGCCTCATCTTCCTCGACGCCGGAGTCTGCTCCCGGATGCCGAGGTGTCAGACCTCGACGATGGCCTGCACCCGAACGCCGCCGCGTCCGAGCGTATGGGCATCCGCTTCGCGGAGCGCGCGTTCGCTGCGGGTGCGCAGTTGGCCACGCCGCGCGTCTGAGCGTGGGCCCGCAGCGGCGTCCCCTGTCGCGGCCGGGTGCGGCGACGTACCATTCGTTCCAAATGAGTGCCACCCTCGCCCCGATCGAGCTCGTCAGCGGGATGATCCTGAGTGACGAGATCTACGCGCGCATCGGCGCGGCGATCGCCGACGGCACTTTCCCTCCCGGACATCGCCTCCGCGATGTCGAGCTCGCCCAGCAGCTGGGCGTGTCGCGAACACCCGTCCGAGAAGCACTGCAACGACTGGAGCGCTTCGGGCTCGTCGAGATCGCGGTCGGCCGCTACACGCGTGTCACCGCTCCCAGCGACGCATTGCGCCGCGACACCGGCGAGTTCGCCGCCTACTTCCTGGGCAATGCGCTCAGCCTTTCGCTGTCACGGTGCTCGGACGACGACCTGGCCGACCTGGTCGCCACGGTGGATGCCGCGCTGGCGGGCATCGACACCGGCAACGCGGCCGCGGTGTTCTCCGCGGCATCCCGCCTGGGCATCGTCGCTGCGCGGGCGACCGGCAACAGTGTGTTCGACACGATCATCCATGAGACCTCGATCGTCGTCGAACGCAATCTGCGCGGATGGTCGGGGGTCCGGGCCGAGGCCGCGCCGCGCCGCGAGAACTGGCAGCTGCTGCGTGACCGGATCTCGGCGCGCGATGCGGCCGGCGCCGAAGAGACCATCCGGCGGCTGTACGGCGTCACGCCCGGCGCCGCACGGCCCGCGCACCCGTGAGTCCCGTTCGGCCGGGGTACATCGACGAAGAGGCCGGGCCCGGATCTGATGTCCGGCCCGGCCTCTTCGTTCGCACGTCCTGTGCGCGAGGGGGGAGTTGAACCCCCACGCCCTTTCGGGCACTGGCACCTGAAGCCAGCGCGTCTGCCTATTCCGCCACTCGCGCGAGCCACGACATCCGAAGATCTCACGGACTCAACTTCCCGAGGATATCACGCCCCGAGACCCGTTTCGACTCGGCGGTGCCCGCCTCGCTCAACGACCGCGCCCGGCCACCTCCCGGTCATTGAGCGCGCGCCAGCTCGGCGCGTTCCGCGTCTGCTCAGCCTGTGCAACTAGCATGTACGCACCGGTCGGCGATCCTGAGGAGCCCTGTGGGACTACTGGACAGCTTCGAGAAGGGACTCGAGCGCGCAGTCAACAGCGCGTTCGCGAAGTCCTTCCGTAGCGGCATTCAGCCCGTCGAGATCGCGGCCGCCCTGCGCAGCGAACTCGACGCGAAGGCTGCTGTCGTCAGCCGCGACCGCATTCTCGCCCCGAACATCTTCGAGGTGCGCATGTCGCCGGCCGATGCCGAGCGCATGCTGGGTCTGGGCAGCGCGCTCGACTCCGAACTGCACACCCTCGTCGACGCCCACGCGAAGGCGCAGGGGTTCAGCTTCGCCGGTCCCGTCACCATCGCTTTGGCCGGTGACCCCACCCTCTCGACGGGCACGCTGCGCGTCGCCTCGCAGACCGCGGCCGGCCAGGTCGCCTGGCGCGGCGTCGTCGAGATCGCCGGAGCCTCGCACACCCTCGCGAAGGGGCGCACCGTCATCGGGCGCGGCAGCGACGCCGACATCACGATCCCGGATGCCGGGACCAGCCGTCGTCACGTCGAGATCCTCTGGGACGGCGAGCGCGCCATGGTGCGCGACATGGGCTCGACCAACGGCACGCAGCTGAACGGCACGAAGATCGCCGAAGCGCCGCTGCCCCCCGACTCGGTGGTCACGATCGGCCGCACCGACATCGTCTTCCGCGTCATCGCACAGGCCGCGCCCCCTCGCCCCACGACCTCTGCCGCCGACGCGACCCGCGCCTTTGGAATCGGAGGACCCGCGTGAGCGAGTTGACTCTCCTGCTGCTGCAGATCGGCTTCCTGATCCTGCTGTGGTTCTTCGTCTTCGCCGTCGTCTACTCCCTGCGCGCAGACCTCTTCGGCGTCAAGGTGCGAAAGCTCGCCGAACCCGCGGCCGCCGGCGTGGGCGTCGCCGCCGCGGCATCCGCGCCCGCCGCCGCCCAGGCGGCGACGGCACCCATCGCCCCGGCCGCTCCCGCCGCCGCTGCGAGCCCGAGCGGACCACAGAAGGCGACCCGCGACGCCGTGTCGCGCATCGTGATCACGAGCGGCCCGAAGGCTGGCCTCGAGCTGCCGCTCGGTTCTGACGCGCTCACGATCGGCCGCTCCAGCGAGTCGGGTCTCGTGATCCGCGACGACTACACCTCCAGCCACCACGCGCGCCTGCTGCTGTGGGGCGACCAGTGGATGATCCAGGACCTCGACTCCACCAACGGAACCTGGCACGACGGTGCTCGCGTGAGCACCCCGGTGCCCGTCCGCGTGGGCGCACCGATCAAGGTCGGCGCGACGACGTTCGAGCTGAGGAAGTAGCCCGCCTCTCATGGTCTTCGAGGGATCGAGCGTCGCCATCTCCCACACGGGGAAGGTGCGCTCCAACAACCAGGATTCGGGCTACGCGGGCTCGAATCTCTTCGTCGTCGCCGACGGGATGGGCGGCCACGCCGGGGGTGATGTCGCCTCGAGCATCGCCGTCCACCGCCTGAAGAACCTCGATCACCCCTACGCCTCGACCGCGGAGGCCGAGCAGGCGCTGCAGGAAGCCATCTCCTCGACCGCGGGGGTGCTGATCGACACCGTCGCGCGCCGACCCGAACTCGCCGGCATGGGCACCACCGTCAGCGGCCTCATCATGGTGGACGACTACGCCGTGATCGCCCACATCGGCGACTCGCGCATCTATCTCTACCGCGACGATGCGCTCACCCAGATCACCACCGACCACACCTTCGTGCAGCGGCTCGTCGACTCCGGTCGCATCACTCCCGAAGAGGCGCGCTACCACCCGCGTCGGTCCGTGCTCATGCGCGTGCTCGGCGACATGGACCCCGACCCCGAGGTCGACACGTTCATCATGCCGACCCAGCCCGGCGACCGCTGGCTGCTCTGCTCCGACGGCCTCTCCGGCGTCGTCGACGACGCGCACACCAGCAAGGTGCTCGGCCACCACTATCCGCCGGGCCGCACCGCCGATCTCCTGCTCAAGCAGGCGCTCGACGGCGGAGCCCCCGACAACGTCACCGTCGTCATCGTGGACGTCGGCGGCAGCCACCCGATGTTCAGCGGCACCGCGACGATCGTCGGCTCGGCGTCCAACCCGCAGGGCGTCGACGTGCCGGCCGCCCGCCCCGGGCGTACCAGCTGGCTGCACACCGCCCGCCAGGCCGCCAACGAGCCGACGCACTTCGAGCCCGCCGCGGAGTTCCTCGAGGAGCTCATCGAGGAAGACCGCCGACGTGCCCGCCGTCGGCGCATCTGGTGGGTCGTCGGCCTGATCGCGATTCTCGCCGCCCTCTCGGCGGCAGCGCTCGGCGCCTACGCCTGGACTCAGACGCGGTACTTCGTCGGCGCCGATGCCGACACCGTCGTCATCTACCGCGGCATCCAGCAGGACATCGGCCCGATCTCGCTGTCGTCCGTCTACGAGGACACGGGCATCGTGCTGAACGACCTGCCCTTCTACCAGCGTCTCGCGGTGACCTCGACGATCTCGGCGCGCTCGCTCTCGGACGCCGAGCAGATCGTCGACACCCTGCGCACCACTCTGGAGGGTGGACGATGAGCTCGGCGACAGACACCGTCCAGGCCGACACGACGGTCGTGAAGGCGCTGCGAAAGCTCCGGATGCCGCAGACGCAGCGCAACCGCGAACTCGGTCTGCTGCTGTTCGCCTTCGCGATCAACGGCGCCGCCGTCGCCCTCGTGCAGCTGGGCGCGCTCGGCCACATCGACTGGACGTTCCTCTACTACTGCGGCGCACTGACCGTGCTGGTGCTCGGACTGCACATCGTGCTGCGCTTCAAAGCGTCGCAAGCCGACCCGTTCGTCGTCCCCATCGCGACCGTGCTGTCGGGTCTCGGCCTGGCGATGATCTACCGCATCGACATCGAGGACCAGAGCACCGGGTGGGACGCCCTCTCGACCCGCCAGCTGGTGTGGCTGGCCATCGCGAGCGCCGCGGCGGTCGCGATCGTGATCTTCCTGAAGAACTACCGCGTGCTGTTCCGCTACACGTACGTCTTCGGCTTCGTCGGCATCCTGCTGCTCGTGCTCCCCTTCGTGCCGGGGCTGGGCACCGACGCCAACGCCGATGTGTGGATCTCCATCGGTGGCCTCTTCTCCTTCCAGCCCGGCGAGCTGGCGAAGATCGCGTTGGCCATCTTCTTCGCCGGCTACCTCGTGCGCACGCGCGAGGCGCTCACCTCGGTCGGTACGCGCTTCCTCGGCATGACGTGGCCGCGTGCCCGCGAGCTTGGACCGCTCCTGCTCATCTGGCTCGCCTCGATGGCGATCATCGTCTTCCAGCGCGATCTCGGCACGGGTCTGCTCATGTTCGGCATGTTCATCGCGATGATCTACGTCGCCACGGGCAAGACGAGCTGGGCGGTGCTCGGTCTGCTGCTGGCCGTCGGCGGCGCCCTCATCGCCTCGCAGGTGCTCAGCTACGTGGGAGGGCGCTTCCAGAACTGGCTGGACGCCTTCAACCCCGCCGTCATCGACAGCGCGGGCGGCAGCTATCAGCTCGTGAGCGGCATCTTCGGCCTGTCCGAGGGCGGCCTGCTCGGAACCGGTCTCGGCCGTGGACGGCCGGGGCTGACCCCCCTGTCGCAGAGCGACTACATCTTCCCCAGCATCGGCGAAGAGCTGGGGCTCATCGGCGTCTTCGCGATCCTCTGCCTGTACATGGTGTTCACCAGTCGCGGCATCCGCATCGGCATCGCCGGCCAGGACGACTTCGGAAAGCTGCTCGCCACCGGACTGTCGTTCACCATCGCGCTCCAGGTGTTCATCATGGTCGGCGGCGTCACCCGACTCATCCCCCTGACGGGGCTGACGACCCCGTTCCTCGCGGCGGGCGGATCGTCTCTGGTGGCCAACTGGATCGTCGTCGCGTTGCTGCTTCGCATCTCCGATGCCGTGCGCTCGCGCCCCCGGGTGGTGATCGGATGACCCGCGAACTGCGACGGCTGTCGCTGATCATGCTCGCCATGTTCGTGGCCCTGTTCGGCGCCACCAGCTGGATCCAGGTCGTCCAGGCCGGCGATCTCAGCGAGAACCCGCTCAACAAGCGCGCGCTCTACGACTCGTTCGAGGTGCAGCGCGGGTCGATCATCGCCGGCGATACCGTCATCGCCGACTCCGTGCCCAGCGACGACGTGTACGCCTGGCAGCGCCAGTACGCCGACCCCCAGATGTGGGCGCCGGTCACGGGGTACATGAACCCGTTGCTCAACTCGCTCACCGGCCTCGAACAGTCGATGAACAAGGAGCTCTCGGGCACCGCCAACTCGCAGTTCCTCTCGCGCGTCGATCAGATCATCACGGGTCAGCCCGCGCGCGGCTCCAACGTTCTGCTCACCCTCGACCCGGCCATCCAGAAAGCTGCTTTCGACGCGCTCGGCACCTATCAGGGCGCCGTCGTCGCGCTCGAGCCCAAGACCGGGCGCGTTCTCGCGATGGTGACGAGCCCGAGCTACGACACCAACGCGATGGCCGTGCACAACGCGCAGCAGGTCAACGAGACCTACGACCAGCTGATAAACGCCGCCGTCAATCCGCTCGACAATCGCGCGATCGACACCCTGAACCCGCCTGGATCGACCTTCAAGCTCGTCGTCGTCTCGGCGGCGCTGGCGTCGGGCAAGTTCACGCCGGACTCGACCTTCCCCAACCCCGCGACCTACACGTTGCCGGGAACGTCGACCTCGATCCGCAACTTCGACGGCAACACGTGCGGCCCCGGAGATCAGGTCACCATCGCCACCGCCCTGCGCCTGAGCTGCAACATCCCGATGGCACAGCTCGCCGTCGCGCTCGGCCAGGACGCCCTTCGCGCCGAGGCCGAGAAGTACGGCTTCAACAACGCGAGCATCGACATCCCGCTCGGCGTCGTCACCTCGGCATACCCGACGGGCGCCCTCTCGGCCGACAAGGTCGCCCTGACGGGGTTCGGACAGGGCAGCGTCACCGCCACGCCGCTGCAGATGGCGATGGTGGCCGCCGGCATCGCCAACGGCGGCATGGTCATGAAGCCGCGCATGGTCGACCGGGTCGTCGCGCCCGATCTGACCGTGCAGGAGACGTTCACCGACCCCGAGCTGGGCCGTGCGCTCAGCTCGACGGATGCCGCGACGATGACCTCGCTGATGATCTCCAATGTCCGTGACGGCGCGGCCAGCGGTGCAACAATAGACGGGTTCGACGTGGCCGGGAAGACCGGTACCGCGGAGCACGGACCCTCGGATCCGTACACTCTCTGGTTCACGGGCTTCGCCCCGGCCAACGACCCGAAAGTGGTCGTCGCCGTGATGGTGGAAAACGGCGGAGGTCTCGGGCAGTCCGGCACGAGCAACGGGATCGCGGCTCCAATCGCGAAGAAAGTCATGGAGGCGGTGCTGAGCAGATGAGACCGACACAGGGTGTGAGCTTCGGTGGACGCTACGAGCTGGATTCGCGGATCGCGATCGGCGGCATGGGCGAGGTCTGGGAGGCCACCGACCACGTGATCGGACGCACCGTCGCGATCAAGATCCTCAAAGACGAGTACATGGGAGACCCGGGCTTCCTGGAGCGCTTCCGCGCCGAGGCCCGCCACGCGGCGCTCGTCAACCACGAGGGCATCGCGAGCGTCTTCGACTACGGCGAGGAGAACGGCTCCGCCTTCCTCGTGATGGAGCTCGTCCCCGGGGAAGCACTGTCGACCATCCTCGAGCGCGAGGGATCACTGTCCACCGACAAGACCCTCGACATCGTCGCGCAGACCGCCGCCGCCCTGCAGGCCGCGCACGCCGCCGGTCTCGTGCACCGCGACATCAAGCCGGGAAACCTGCTCATCACCCCCGACGGACGGGTGAAGATCACCGACTTCGGCATCGCCCGCATCGCCGACCAGGTGCCGCTGACCGCCACCGGTCAGGTGATGGGCACCGTGCAATACCTCTCGCCCGAGCAGGCGTCGGGGCACGCGGCATCCCCCGCGACCGACATCTACTCGCTGGGCATCGTCGCCTACGAGTGCCTCGCCGGCAAGCGCCCCTTCACCGGGGAGTCGCAGGTGGCGATCGCGATGGCGCAGATCAACGACACCCCGCCGCCGCTGGCGGCCACCATCGCCGAGCCGGTGCGCAACTTCGTGATGAGCATGATCGCGAAGAAGCCGGAGGACCGGCCCGCGACCGCATCCGCCGTCGCCCGAGCGGCGACCGCGCTTCGTCGCGGTGACGTCGCCGGAGCGGCGGCCATCGTCCCCGCCATCGCCGGTGGCCTGGCCATGGACGAGGCGACGAAGCTGCTGACCCCGGGACTCGCGACTCAGGAGGCCACGCGCCTGCTGCCGACCGCGGGAGCGGCCGGCGCCGTCGCGGCCGTCGATGCCGCAGACGAGCCGCAGAAGAAGAAGCGCAGCCCGTGGACGTGGCCGCTGGTCGCGCTCATCGCGCTGCTGCTCATCGTGCTCGGCGGCACCCTGTTCGCCCTCTTCGCGAACCAGGGCGCGCAGCCCGCGCCGACGACGAGTTCCTCGACATCCTCGACGCCCAGCCGCTCGGCGACGCCCCCGTCACCCTCGGCGAGCCCCACGACGGTAGCCATCGACAGCCTTGGACTGATCGGTCAGACGTGTGACGCCGCAAAGGCCATCGCTGAGAAGGCTGGTTTCACCAACGTCTCCTGCGAGCGGGGATCCGCGGCAACGACGCAGGACGAGGTCGGCAAGGTGTACCAGACCAACCCGACCACGGGCAACGTCAAGCTCAGCAGCCCGGTGACGCTGACCTTCTACGACGAGATGAGCCCGATCGGCACGCCGAACCCGCCGACGGTGACGAACGACCCGAAGGGGTCGCAGACCTTCACCGTGACCTGGGAGGCGTTCAGTGGATGCCCGGCCGGATCGTCGGTGACCGCGTACAACTTCACCGTCATCAACGGCACCTTCAACGCGAACAACAGCACGACGTATCAGTCGCCCACCGCGCCGCGGAGCCTTCAGGTGACGGCCGACAAGAACGTGCAGCCGGGATCGTTGATCCTCGTGAAGTACAGCGCGCAGTGCGGCGACCGCACGAGCCCGGATTCCCAGGAGGGTCAGGCGCCGATCCCGACGACGAGCACGCCCACGGGCACGCCGGTCGCTCCCTGAGAGCGCGGCCCGCGTCCCCGGGGTGGGGGTCGCGGGCGTAAGGGTCCAGGGGTCGCACAGCAGGGTTCTATTAGGCTGGCTATGAGTCAGCCCAGGGGAGAGAAGTGTCTGCAGATCCGCGTGTGCTGTCCGAGCGGTACCGCGTCGATGAACTCATCGGCCGCGGAGGCATGGCCACCGTGTACCGCGGGCAGGACCTGACCCTCGGGCGTCAGGTGGCCATCAAGATCCTCAAGCGGGAGCTCGCCGAAGACAGCGCGTTCCGCACCCGATTCCGGCTCGAGGCGCAGTCGGCCTCGCGAATGTCGCACCCCGCGATCGTCCGCGTCTACGACGCCGGTGAGGATGCCGAGACCGACCCCGACGGCTCGACGCACCCCGTCCCCTACATCGTGATGGAGCTCGTCGAAGGCACCCTCCTGAAGGATGTCGTCAGCGACGGCGGCGTGCCGGTCGGCGACGCCATCCGCTACGTCGACGGCATCCTCGAAGCACTCGAGTACTCTCATCGCGCCGGCGTCGTCCACCGCGACATCAAGCCCGGCAACGTCATGATCACCCCCGGCGGCCAGGTGAAGGTCATGGACTTCGGCATCGCCCGCGCCGTGTCCGACTCCTCCTCGACCGTCGCCGAGACCACCGCCATCATCGGCACCGCGGCCTACCTGTCGCCGGAGCAGGCCAAGGGTGAGCCGGTCGATGCGCGCGCCGACCTCTACTCGGCCGGCATCGTGCTGTACGAGCTGCTCACCGGTCGCCAGCCCTTCCGCGGCGAGTCTCCGGTCGCGGTCGCCTATCAGCACGTCAGCGAGACGCCTCTTCCCCCCTCCGAACTGGTCGACGCGATCCCCCGCTCGATCGACGCGGTCGCGCTGCGCGCTCTCGCCAAGGATCCGTTCCAGCGGTACCAGGACGCGGCGTCGTTCCGCCAGGCGCTCGACGCCACGGTCGACGGTCACACCCCGACGAAGAAGCAGGTCGGCGCGCTGGCCAGCGAGCTCTACGGTGCGAACCCGCGGCAGGCCGCAGAGACGGCCCGGTCGCTGCGCCAGCTGACCGCCGACACGACCATGCGGCGGACGCAGGCAGGACCCCCGGCCGCGTGGATCTGGGCCGGGGTGGCACTGCTCGCCGTCGTCCTGATCTCGGTGCTGATCTGGGTCATCACGATTAGGCCCGGCGCCGCGGTGCCGCAGAATTCGCGCGTCGTCGAGGACGTCGTCGACATGTCGTGGGACCGCGCGAGCGAGAAGCTGGTGGGTCAGGATCTTCAGGCGAAGCGCGTCGACCAGAGCGACAATGCGATCGTCTCCGGCAACGTCATCCGCACCGACCCCGCCGCGGGTACCATCGTGGCTCCCGGCCAGACGATCACGGTCTACGTCTCCACGGGTCAGCAGACCAGCGCCATGCCCGACATCACCGGCAAGTCGTCGACAGACGCAGAAGCGGCTCTGAAGGCCGTCGGATTGCAGCTGGGGGCCGTGACGACGCGCAGCGACCCCGACCTCGCCCAGGGCATCGTCATCTCGGCCGACCAGACCGCGGGCACGCAGATCCCGGTCGGAACGCGCGTGAACCTCACGGTCGCCAGCGGCAAGGTCGCTCTGGTGAACCTCGTCGGCTACACCGTCGACGCCGCGACCAGGGACCTCACGTCCGCCGACCTCAAACTCACCGCGAGCGTCGTCGAGGACCCGTCGTGTCCCGCCGTGGGCTCGACGCCGATCGTCGCCGGACAGTCACTGCCCCCGGGCGATGTGCCGATCCACTCCACGGTCGAGCTCCGCGTCTGCACCGGTAAGTGATCCCCGCCGGGGCTGCAGCTCGCGGCCGCGTGCTGCAGCCCCGGCGGCCCCGACGCGCTCCAGCCATGAGCCCAGCAGTAAGTGCCCACCCTCGGTGAGCACCGATTCGGGATGGAACTGCACGCCCCAGAGCGGCAGCTCGCGGTGGGCGAGTCCCATGATGACTCCGGACGATGTGCGCGCGGTCACCTCGAGCTCGGCGGGCAGCGAGTCCGGAACGACCGCGAGAGAGTGGTAGCGCGTCGCCGAGAAGGGCGACGGCAGTCCGGCGAAGGGGAACGCGCCGTCATGCCAGACCCGCGATGTCGTGCCGTGGCGCAGCTGCGGGGCCTCGGCCACCGTCGCACCGAACGCCACCCCGAGCACCTGGTGGCCCAGGCACACCCCCATCAGGGGGATGCGCGCGGAAGCCGCCGCCCGCACGATCTCGATCGAGGCCCCGGCATCCTCCGGCGAGCCGGGTCCGGGTGAGATCAGCACTCCCGCATACGGGGCGATCACGGCCACGGGGTCATCGACGGCATCCGCTTCGACCATGTCGGTCGTCGCCCCCAGCTCGTGCAGATAGCCGACGAGCGTGTGGACGAAGCTGTCGTGGTTGTCGACGACGAGAACTCGTCGCCCCTCAGCCGCCGACCGTGGCATCCTGCGGATTGACGAACTGAGCGACCCACGGGAACACGTACCAGAACAGCCCGTAGAGCACGGCGGCCAGCAGAACCAGCAGAATGAGGATGCGCACCCAGGCCGGGCCGGGAAGAACACGCCACAGGGCGGCATACATCAGGCGGACACTCCCTGGGTGAGCGAGGCGGGCGGTCCCGCCGAGGTCGGAGTGAAGCTCTCGAACACGGCGTACGCGATGATGCGCTCGAGCATGTTGAGCTTCGGGGCGCAGCTGGTCAGTGTGAGATAGCGGCCGTTTGCTGCCATGCCGACCCGCTGCGGAACCGGCAGCAAGACCTCGACCTGCGTCGCCTGCACGTACTCGAGAGTGCGGAAGCGATACGTGTACCAGCCGTCCGGCGTCTGGATGACGATCGCGTCACCGATCACGAGCTTGTCGATCGGGTCGAACGGTGCGCCCGAGGTCCATCGGTGGGCGGCGTACACGGTGTTGCCGACCTCTCCGGGCATGGCGGTATCGGTGTAGTGACCGATCTCACCCGCGTCGAGGATGTCGTGGCGGCCCGTTCCCGCGGCCACCGTGAACTGCCAGTTCGGTCCGAAGCGGGGCACGAACATCACCCCGAACTGCTGACCGTAGTCCTTCTGCGCCATCACCGGAACCGGTGCGGCGGCCGCGGGCGATGAACTCGCACTCGGAGACGGCGTGGGCGTGTCGGATGCCGTCGGGCTCTGCGGTACCTGCTGGAGCCAGCTCTGCGACAGCGCACTGGCCTCCGTGTGCTTCTGAGACCCGATGATCCAGTCACCGATCCACATCTGCCAGGCGACGTAGAGCAGTGCGACGACGCCGGCCGTGATCAGCAGCTCGCCGAGGACGCCGAGGAACGAGGCTCGTCGTCGCGGCTTCGCGGCGCGCAGCGGCGCAGACGCACCCTCCGGCTCCTGGGTGATCGGCTCCGCCGGAGTGGTCGGCCCCGACTCCTCCGACTGCGCTGCAAGACGGCGGGCGCGCCGAGACGTGTGCTCGAGCGAGCCGATGCCCTCAGCTGCGTTGCCGTCGATGCCGTCCTTCACGCTGTGATTGTCGCACAGCATGGCTGAGGGAGACCTGCCAGGTAGAATCGTGGCCATGGCGCGTTCAGGAAAGCACGACGAGCAGGTCGCGGAGTACGGCGAAGGCGAGTCCGCACCCAACCCGGTGTGGTTCAAGCCCATCATGCTCGGGCTCATGATCCTGGGTCTGCTGTGGGTGATCGTGTTCTACCTGAGCAACCAGGCGCTGCCGATCCCCGGCATCGCCGGGTGGAACCTCGTCATCGGCTTCGGAATCGCCTTCATCGGATTCCTCATGACCACGCGCTGGCGCTGATCGCCGGCGTCCGCGGTCTTTCCACAGGTGTCATGGCCTGTGAATTACACGGGTGTGATTCATCCCCATCTGTGGATGAACCTGTGGATAACTCTCGGCTGACGGTCTAGGCGTACAGGTAGAGCGGAACAGCCAGCGCACCCAGCAGGCCGACGCCCACGGCGACCAGCAGCCAGATCTGCAGCGCGCGCTGGCGGATCTTCCGCGTGCGCGCGAAGATGACGCCGATCAAGGCGCCGACCAGACCGCCGCCGATGTGCGCCTGCCAGGCGATGTTCGATCCCGGCAGGAACGTGATCACCAGGTTGATCCCGAGCAGCACGGCGATCGCCGTGACGTTGGCGCCGAGGTGACGGCCGATGACGAACATCGCGCCGAGCAATCCCCAGACCGCACCGGAAGCGCCGACGACCCAGGTGTTCGGGGCGAGCAGCGCCGTCAGGACCGAGCCCCCGAGAGCGCTCAGCAGGTAGAGCGCGAGGAAGCGCCACCTTCCGAGCAGCGGCTCGAGACTGCGTCCGAGCGCCCACAACGCGAGCATGTTGAAGGCGATGTGGAAGATGCTCGCGTGAACGAGTGTCACCGTCAGCAGTCGCCACGGCTGCACGTACGCCAGCTGCGCGTGGAAGGCGAGCAGGTTCTGCACATAGAGACCGATGCCGGGGATCAGTCCGATCAGGTAGAACACGCTGGTGACGATGACCAACGTGTACGTCACGACGGGCTTTCCGTCGATACCGGACGGGCGTCGACGCGGCATCCGCGTGACACTCGCCGACGCCGCCTTGCGCTGTTCGGCGAGGCACTCCGGGCAGATGACTCCCACCGGAAGCGGTGTCTGGCACTCTCCGCAGATCGTGCGCAGACACCGCTGACAGAGCACGAAGCTCTGCCGATCCGGATGCCGGTAGCAGAAGTTGTCCGGATTGGTGCGGATGTCGGAGTCGGTCACGCGGGCCGGTTCCGCTCTGCTCAGGCGGGGACGACGTCGATCGAGCTGATCACGACGGGCTCGATCGGGCGGTCGCCCGCGGCGGTCGGAACGGCCGAGATCGCGTCGACGACGGCACGCGAAGCATCGTCGGCGACCTCGCCGAAGATCGTGTGCTTGCCGTTGAGCCACGGCGTCGGATCGGTCGTGATGAAGAACTGCGAGCCGTTGGTGCCCTCGGCCTTGCCCGTGATGGCGTTGCGGCGCAGGCCCGCGTTGGCCATCGCCAGCAGGTAGGGGGCACCGAAGGTGAGCTCGGGGTGGATCTCGTCGTTGAAGTTGTAGCCGGGTCCCCCGACGCCCTGACCGAGCGGGTCGCCGCCCTGGATCATGAAGTTCGGGATGATGCGGTGGAAGATGACGTCCTTGTAGAGCGGGCCTTCGCCCGGCTTGCCGGTCGCCGGGTGCGTCCAGGCCTGCGAGCCGTCGGCGAGACCGGTGAAGTTCTGCACGGTGCGCGGTGCGTGGTCTCCGAAGAGGTTGACGACGATGTCGCCGTGGTTGGTGTGGATGGTCGCGACGGCGGTGTGGATCGGCATGCCTAGCATTCTCTCACCTGTCAACCCCTCGCGAGGCCCGGCAGGTCTGGCAAGATGGGATGAAACCCAGCCGGAACCCAGGGAGGGCACCGTGAGCCTCAGCCGCAAGCGCAAGAAGGAACTCCGCAAGCTCCAGCACCAGGCGAACACGCTGTGGGAGTCGCAGCAGGTCCTGATCGGACAGGCGGGCGAGGTCGCCCGCGAGGCCGGTCGTCAGCTCGGCAACTACAACCGCGAGCAGGTCGTGCCGACCGTGCAGCACACGTACGAGAAGTACGCGGCGCCGTATGTCGAGCAGGGCGTCGCGACCTCCAAGAAGGTCTACAACGACAAGGTCGTGCCGACGGCGGGTGCGCTGATCGGTTCGGCGCTGTCGGTGTGGGATGCCGCGACCGAGAAGCGTCATGATCTGGCCGCGGGTCGTGGCTTCGGCTCGATCGACCTCGCCGCCATGCAGAAGAAGGCCGACAAGTACGGCAAGAAGGCGACGAAGCAGCTGAGCGTCCCCGCTCCGAAGAAGAGCCTGGGCGCCGGCGGCGTCATCGCGATTCTCCTCGGCATCGCCGCCGCGGCCGGTGTGGTCTACGCCGCGTGGCAGACACTGCGCGCCGACGACGAGCTGTGGGTGGCGGACGACCCGCTGCGCGCCCCGGATGCCTGATCCCCTCGACCGCGTCCGAGATGCGGCCGCCGCGCGCGGTCTCGACATCGAGCTGCGGGAGCGCCCCGCGGCATCCAGCCTCGCGGACGCTGCGAGCCTGCTCGGTCTGCAGCCTGCTGACATCGTCAAGACACTCGTGGTCAAGAAGTCCGACGACACGTATCTGTTCGCGTTGATCCCGGGAGATCTGGCGATCTCCTGGCCGAAGCTGCGGGCCCTCGTCGGGGTGAACAAGCTGAGGCTCCCCGAGCCGGATCTCGCTCTGGCCGCGACCGGCTACGAGCGCGGGACGATCGTGCCGATCGGCAGCACCAACGACTGGCCGGTGTATGCGGACGCGTCGATCGTGGGGCGGCGTATCGCGATGGGTGCCGGGGCACACGGATACAGCCTGTTCGTCGACGCCGACGACCTCATCCGTGCGTACGACGCGACGGTCGCCGACATCTCCCAGCCGGCGGCATCGGCCTCCTGAGCGCGGCGCTCAGCCGGGTCAGCTCGCCCTGGCGACGGGCAGGCCGGCCATCCCGAGTGCGATGTCGACGAGCTTCACCCGTTGCGGTGGGAGCGCGGTGAGGGCGAACCACTCCGCACGATCGGTCGATCCATTGCGCTCGTAACGCAGCTGCCCGCCGGTCACCTCCGCCCGGTACACGATGCGCAGCGTGTGCAGCGGTTCGGGGTCGTCCGCGAAGACGCGGCGGTTCGCGGGGATCACGCGAGAGTGGATGCCGAGCAGCGCCCCGATACGCACGCGGAACCCCGTCTCCTCCCAGACCTCGCGGCGCGCGGCATCCACCGGATCCTCGCCGTCTTCCAAGCCGCCTCCGGGCATCGTCCACGCTCCGCGGCGCCCCTGGTGCCAGTGAGCGAGCAGCACGCGGTCGGACTCGTCGACGACGACGGCGTAGGCGGCGACCCGCAAGTCCATGCGGTGAGCCTAGCTGTACTTCCCCGTGACGTTGTGAACGCGGGCTGAGGGGGTCTGGCCTCCGATCCCGG
>NZ_JAUF01000021.1:0-928 GCF_000585455.1 Microbacterium sp. MRS-1 | reverse complement strand
TAGGCCGTGTTGCTAAATGCTGTTGTGGGGCGGGTGGGCGATCCTTGAGGTGTGTCGCGAGATGTCATTACGGACGAGGTCTGGGATGTGATCCGGGACGTGTTCCCGTCGGCGAGGATGCGGGGTCGCCCGCCGGTGGATCGGCGCACGGTGGTCGAGGCGACCGCGTGGCGGTTCCGGACGGGATCAGCGTGGCGGGATCTGCCCGAGCGGTTCGGGAGCTGGAACACGATCTACAAGAACTTCCGGCGTTGGGCGACCGACGGGGTCTGGGAAGACCTGTTCGCCCGCGTGCAGAAGCGAGCGTCGCTTCAGGGTGAGATCGACTGGGTCGTGTCGGTCGATTCCTCGATCGCGCGTGTGCATCAGCATGGCGCGACCCTTTCCCGCGACACAGGGGGCTCCATCGAGTTACAAGAAATCCGGGCCGGAGCCGCCTGATCACGCGATCGGCCGGTCACGGGGCGGTTTGACGACGAAGATCCACCTCGTGTGCGACGGGCAGGCCCGCACACTCGCGTTCGTACTGACCGGCGGTCAGGTCGCAGACACGAGTATGTTCACCGACGTGCTCGACGAGATCCACGTCTCCGGGCGTGGCCACGCGCGAACGAGACCGGACCGGGTGCTCGCGGACAAGGGATATCCGTCGAAGAAGAACCGGGCCTGGCTGCGCGAGCGCGGCATTAAGTCCACGATCCCCGAACGCGCCGACCAGATCGCGAACCGGCGCAAGAGACCGGGCCGCCCGATCGACTTCGGCGACGAGCAGAAGGAACGCTACAAGGGTCGCAACGTCGTCGAGCGGTGCTTCAGCTTCATCAAGCAGTGGCGCGGGCTCGCGTCCCGATACGACAAGACGGCCTGTTCATACGCAGCCGGGCTCTGCCTCTCCGCAGCCTTGCAATGGATTTAGCAACACGGCCTA